>NZ_JAAGPQ010000003.1:0-167656 GCF_017104985.1 Paraburkholderia sp. Ac-20342
TCGCGCTCTATGTGCAGAGCGATACCGCCGTGATCGCGGTGCTGTCGCTCGCGTTTTTCGGTCAGGGCATGGGCGGGCTCGGCTGGTCGATCATTCCCGATATCGCACCGAAGCGCCTGATGGGACTTACCGGCGGCATTTTCAATTTCACTGCGAACATCGCCGGCATCGTTACGCCGATCGTGATTGGCGCGATCGTCTCACTGACCGGTTCGTTCTACTGGGGGCTGATGTTTATCGGCGCGGTGGCGATACTGGGCGCGGCGTCGTACATCTTCATTCTCGGCGATATCAAGCGGATCGAATTGCCGGACGACCATAACGTAGCAAGAAAGGCAGCATGAGTCATGGATGCGTCGAACGTCGAGACGCATCCTGATTGAATGCATTCGTATTCCGCTTGTTACTTATCGTTCCCATCTTCCGAGGGCCATGCAATGAATCGCTTTGATTACGCGCGTGAGGACACCGGCAATCTCGTGCTGCTGGAGCATCTCAACCTCACGATACCGGACCAGCGCGCCGCGACCGCGTTCTATGTCAGCGGACTTGGACTGACGCGCGATCCCTATCTGATGACCGGCGTCACCAATATGTGGATCAACGTCGGCCGCTCGCAGATTCATCTGCCGCACGGCGACGCGCAGCGTCTGCGCGGGCATGTCGGACTGATCGTGGGCGAACGCCAATCGCTCGTCGAACGCCTGAGAGCCGTGCAACCCCTGCTCGACGGCACGGCGTTCGGATGGACCGAGCGGGACGACCGCGTAGAGGTGAATTGTCCGTGGGGAAACCGCTATGACTGCCTCGACCCGGAGACGTATCGGCAGAACGCCGCCGGGCCGGCCATCGATCTCGGCATGGCCTATGTGCAACTCGATGTACCGGCGGGTTGCGCGCGCCCGATTGCAGCTTTTTATCGCGAGATGTTCAACACCCCTGTCGAGCTTCTCGATGGCGGCGGGTTGCAGCAGGCGGTCATCGCGATCGGCACGCATCAGCAACTCATCTATGCCGAAACGCTCGAGGCCAACCCCGAATACGACGGTCATCATATCCAGGTCTATGTGAGCAACTTCTCCGGGCCGTACGCACGACTTGCCGAA
The DNA here is from genome assembly GCF_017104985.1 of Paraburkholderia sp. Ac-20342. NCBI lineage: Bacteria > Pseudomonadati > Pseudomonadota > Betaproteobacteria > Burkholderiales > Burkholderiaceae > Paraburkholderia > Paraburkholderia sp. Ac-20342. Next base: position 1,107 of record NZ_JAAGPQ010000003.1, read on the forward strand.
CGCGGGCTGGTCTATGGCGAGGAACCGCATCAGTATCGCTTCGCGACGCTGATCGATCCCGAGAGCGGTGCGGACTGCTTCAAGCTCGAACATGAAGTGCGTAGCCTGCATCATCCGCTTTATGCAAGACCGCTTGTGAACCGCAATCCGGATCAAGGCAACCGGAATTATCGAAAAGGCGGCGACCGGCGCAACGGCGTGTTTTAGTAAGCGCCGCTGCCGCAGTGACCAACTGCTCTTCGCAACCGTGACCGTATCCGGCACGATCGACGCAAGTTCATCCAATACCACCGGCTCGGCTCAAACAGGCTCATCCTGCACGACATGCCGTGGCTGTCGTGCAAACCCACGGCGCCGCAAGAACGCCCTCATCGGCGCCGGCGTGTCGCCATCCTCCCCACCCTCTCGACTCCTCCCTCACCCAGCTTGGCGCCGATTCGCCGGCGCTTCAGGCGCAGACCGCCGCCACTCGCCGAAATCACGAATTCCTCTTACAAAACATCAGCTTAAATTCGCCCCGACGAAATTTCACGGATCCCCGACACCCGTCAAAAAGTCTTCTTGCGCGAAAACTTATATTTAGTATAATCGTTTTCAAGGGATGAGAAGCGCGCCGCTGGCGCGACGAAGTGCGGGTCTGCCTATCCCTATCTACATGAGGGAATGAGCGTCCATGCCGATATCGTCGTCATCCATCACCCTGGTTCGTCCGCCGGTCATCGAGTTCGGGCCGGGCTCCGTCTCGAAGGTCGGGACATGGAACGGTAGCCGTTTCAAGCGCATCCTCGTCGTCGCCGACGCCTTCAATGCCCAGCGCGTCGACGTGCTCGGTCTGAGCGGCGCGGTCACGGTTTTTGCGGATGTCCGCCCCGAGCCCGATGTCGTCAATCTGGAAGCGCTGCTGGCCGTCGCGGAAGAGGTGCGGCCGGACCTGGTGGTCGGCTTCGGCGGCGGCAGCGCCATGGACCTCGCCAAGCTCGCCGCGGTTTTGCCGGGCAGCGGTCAAGGCATCGCCGACGTAGTGGGTGTCGAGCGGGTTCCGGGCAAGCGCGCCGCGCTCGTTCAGGTGCCGACCACCGCCGGGACCGGTAGCGAGACGGGAACGCGTTCGCTGGTGACGGACCCGCTCACGCAGAACAAGCTGGCCGTGCAAAGCAACCACATGCTGGCCGACCTCGCGGTCATCGATCCCGCCTTGACCCTGACCCTTCCCCCGCAAGTGACGGCAGTGACCGGCGTCGACGCCATGGCGCATTGCGTCGAGGCATTCACGAGCCGGCGCGCGCACGTCACCATCGACATGTGTGCGCTCGAAGGCGTGCGGCTCGTCGGGCGCTATCTCAAGCGGGCGGTGGCAGACGGCGCCGACATGGAGGCACGTTGCGGCCTGTCGCTGGCGTCGCTTTACGGCGGCTACTGTCTCGGTCCGGTCAATACGACTGCCGGGCACGCTGTCGCCTATCCGCTGGGGACGCGTTATCACGTCGCTCACGGCGCGGCGAACGCGCTGATCTTCCCGCACACGCTGGCCTTCAATGCCGACGCGGCGCCCGAAAAAACGGCCGCGGTCCTTGCCGCGCTAAACGCGCCGGAACGCGCCTCGGTCTTCGAGGCCGCCTATGAATTCTGCGTGGAACTCGGCTGCGAGATGAAGCTTTCGGGCTTCGCCGTGCCGCGCGACGATCTGCCCGCCATGGCGGAAGAAGCACACGCCATCCGGCGTCTGCTCGACAACAATCCACGCGACATCTCGCGTGACGACATCCTCGCCATCTACGAGGCGGCTTACTGACCAGGCTTGCTGAGCATTGCGCCACTGCGGCAAAACGCGGGGGCATATCGGCCATTTTTTAATACTTATACTAAATATAAGTAAAATATCCGTTGGAGGCGACGAAGCCGTGACGAGAACGACAGAAAAGAAACCATCCTTTATTGGCGAAATGCGCGCCGGCCGCCAGCAGATCGGCCTGCGCTCGCAGCTGTGCAGCCCGATCGCCGCCGAGGCGCTCGGCTTCAGCGGTTGCGACTACGTCTATATCGACATGGAGCATTCCCCCAACGATCTGATGTCGGTGCTGCAGCAGGCACAGGCCCTTGCGGGCACGCCAGCGCATGTCCTCGTGCGGCTTCCCAAGCTGGATTCGCTGCTGATCCAGCAGCTGCTCGATTTCGGCATCGAAAACATCGTCGTGCCGATGGTGGAGACCGTCGAGGAAGCGCAAATGGCCGTCGCGGCAACGCGCTATCCGCCGCATGGCGTGCGTAGCGTCGCCAAGGTCCATCGCGGCAACCACTACGCGGGCGGCAGCGATTATTTCGATGAAATCGATGCGCGCGTCTGCCTGATCGTCATGATCGAGACGCGGGCGGCCTTGGGCCGTATCGAAGAGATCGCAGCCGTGGACGGCGTGCACGGCGTGCTGATCGGCCCGGCCGATCTCGCCGCCGATCTCGGCCATGCGCGCGCATCCGGCCATGCCGATGTCATCGCGGCTATCACCGGCGCAATTCCGAAGATTCGCGCCGCCGGTGCGTTCGCTGGCATGTCCGCGGGCGACGGCGCCACCGGCCGGAAATGGCTGGCGGCCGGCTGCCAGTTCGTCTCGGTCGCGGGCGATATCCAGATGCTCGCCAGCCAGGCGCGGGCGATGGTCGAAGAGGCGTCGGCATGAAAGGCGCCCCCTCGCATCCGGCCGCGCCCCTGACCCTGTTCGAGAAGCTCTGGAACAGTCATGTGGTGGTCGTCTCGCCGCACGGCGAGGACCTGCTCTACGTCGATTTCAACATGATCAACGAGGGCGGCGCGTTCCTCGCGTTCGACCAGCTCCGGCTGGAAGGACGCAAGGCACGCCGGCCGACGCAGCAGATGGCCGTCACCGACCACTATCTGCCGACCATCAACCGGGCGGCCGGAACGGCCGGCATCGCCAATCCGGAAATCCGCCGCGTCGTCGAAATGCAGGCGGAAAACGCCCGAGACTTCGCCTTGCCGCATATCGACATGCATCACCGCATGCAGGGCATCATCCACGTGATCGCGCCGGAACTCGGCATCGCCCAGCCCGGCATGATGATTACCTGCAACGATTCCCACACGGCGACCAACGGCGCCTTCGGCCTGCTGGCATCGCCGATCGGCGCGTCGAACCAGTTGCGGCACGTCATCGCCACCCAGACGGTGTGGATGAGCCGCCCGAAGCCGATGCGCATCGTGATCGACGGCGAACTGCCGGACGGCGTGACGCCGAAGGACATCATTCTCAGCATCATTGCGCGCATCGGTGTGGGCGGCGCGGTCGGCCATGCCATCGAATATGCCGGCTCGACGATCCGCGCGATGTCGATGGAAGGCCGCATGACGATCTGCAACATGTCGGTCGAGGCTGGCGCCAAGATCGGACTGATCGCGCCCGACGACACCACCTTCGCCTATCTCGCAGGCCGCCCCAAGAGCCCGCAGGGTGACGCCTGGGACAAGGCGCTGGCGCACTGGCGCACGCTGCACAGCGACGAAGGCGCCGTCTTCGCCCGCGAACTGCACATCGACGTCTCGACGCTCGCACCGATGGTCAGCTGGGGAACGAGCCCGGAAGACTGTGCGCCGATCGACGGGACCGTGCCCGATCCGGCGGCCATCGCCGATGCCGACCGCCGCCGCCATGTCGAGCGCGCGCTCGAATATCTCGGTCTCGCGCCGCTGACGCCGCTACAGCAGATCCGCATCGATCGCGTTTTCATCGGCTCCTGCACCAACAGCCGCATCGAGGACCTGCGCAGCGCCGCCGCGGTTCTGAAGGGCCGCCGCTGCGTCGTTCCCGGCATGGTTTCGCCCGGCTCGTCGTCGGTCAAGCGCCAGGCCGAAGCCGAGGGGCTCGACCTCATTTTCAAGGCCGCCGGCCTGGAGTGGCGCGATTCCGGCTGCTCCATGTGCAACGGCTCCAACGGCGAACTGGTCGCGCCCGGCGAACGCTCGGCCTCGACCACCAACCGCAATTTCGAAGGCCGCCAGGGCCGCGATTCCCGAACCCATATCATGAGCCCCGCGATGGTTGCCGCCGCCGCCGTCGCCGGGCACCTGGCCGATGTCCGCAGCATGGCCGTCAAGGAGATAGCGTCATGAAGCCGTTCGTGACATTGACCGCAATCGCGGCGCCCGTGGAGATCGCCAAGATCGACACCGGCATGATCCTGCCGGGACGCTACATGCGCCGGCATCGCCGCCCCGGTCACGACTACAGTGAAGCCTTCCTGCACGATCTTCGCTTCGACGAAAAAGAGCAGCCGCGGGCCGACTTTTCGCTCAACCAGCCCGCCTATCAGCACTGCGAGATTCTCGTCACGGACGCCGATTTCGGCTGCGGCTCGTCGCGCGAGGGCGCCGCTTACGCGGTGCTCGATTTCGGCCTGCGCGCGCTCATCGGACCGAGCTTCGGCGATATCTTCTACGCAAACTGTCTGCAGAACGGCGTGCTGCCGATCGTGCTGCCCTACCCGGCGATCCATGCCCTGTGGCGGCAACTGCGCGCGACGCCGGGCGCGACGATCACCATCGACCTGCCCGCGCAATCGGTCATCGCGCCGGACGGATCGACGTTCGATTTCGAGATCAACGCCCTGCGCAAGCAGCGGCTGATCGACGGCGTCGACGATATCGACGTCACCCTCGGCCATATCGAGGCCATCAGAGCCTTCGAGGAGGCACGCCAGGCCGATATGCCATGGCTGCCGACATCCGGGTGACACCGGGCGTATCGCTCATATTCAATATCAGTCCCGCGACGACGTAACACGGTCGTCTCCGGGACGAAGAGAAGGAGGAGATTCCTTTGCTTACCAATCTTGACAATTCCGCTTCCGCGTCGACGCATCCCGCCATCGTGCGGCTGAACGACGTCAGCCAGGTTTTTCCGTCGCGCGGCGGTGCCCCTGCCGTCCACGCGATGGGTCCGATCACGCTCGATCTGCGCCAGGGCGAATTCTTCTCGATCGTCGGCCCGTCCGGCTGCGGCAAGTCCACGTTTCTGGAAGTGCTGGCTGGCCTCGCGACACCGACGGGCGGCGAAGTGCTGATGGACGGCAAGCGGGTCCAGGGCAGCATTCCCGACGGCGTGGGCGTGGTCTTCCAGGAAGACGCGAGCTTCCCCTGGCTGACGGTCTGGAAGAACATCACCTTCGGCCTGAAGCGCAACGGCGTCGATCCGAAGATCGCAGCGGAACGCGCCGAGCGGGCGCTGGCGCTGACCGGTCTCACCGCATTCCGCGATTCCTATCCGGCGCAGCTGTCCGGCGGCATGCGCCAGCGCGTCTGCATCGCGCGCACGCTGGTGATGGAGCCGCGCCTCATTCTCCTCGACGAACCCTTCGCCGCCCTCGACCAGCAGACGCGATTGCTGATGGGCGACGAGGTCCTCAACCTGTGGCGGGCGACCGGGGCGACCGTCGTCCTCATCACCCATGCGCTCGACGAGGCGGCCATGCTGTCCGACCGCGTCGGCGTGATGTCGGCGCGGCCCGGCCGGTTTATCGAAATCATCGAAACGGGCTGGAGCCGCGAGCGCGACAGCCGGATCGCCTCGTCGGACAAGTTCGGCACCTTGACGGCACATCTCTGGTCGTTGCTGCGCGAGGAATCGATCCGCGCCAGCCAGTATGCGAAGGCGAAATCATGACACTCGGACGCATCAGACTACTTGTCGTCGTGCTGTGCGTCATCGCGCTCGAGATCGTCTGCCGTACGGGCCTGATCGACAGCTATACGCTCATTCCACCGAGCAAGATGGCGGTGGCGCTGTTTCACCTGCTGCGCGACGGCAGCCTGACCGCGGAGATCGTCGCGACCTTGGGCGCCGTTCTCATCGCCATCGTCGGCGCGGTGATCTTCGGCATTCTCGGGGCGGTGATCCTGCATGCCCTGCCCCGCCTGCGGCGCGCGATCGACCCGGTTCTGTCGATCTACTATTCGATCCCGATGTTCGTGTTCTATCCGTTGTTCATCGCCCTCTTCGGCCTGACGGATACGCCGAAAGTGCTGCTGGGCTTCCTGCTTGCCGTCGTTACCATGATCGCCAGCACGCTCAACGGGCTCGACCGCGTTCCCAAGGTGATGCGCAAGACGGCCAGGGTGTTTCGCCTGAGCAAATGGAGCACGGTGCGCGAGGTCATTCTTCCCTCGGCCGCCCCGCACATATTCAACGGCGTCAAGCTGGCGATCGCGCAGGCGTTCGTCGGCGTGCTCGGCGCCGAATTCATCCTGTCGACTGGCGGCCTCGGCTACCAGATCTTTTACGCGTTCCACGACTTCGACAACAACAAGATGTACGCGATCGTTCTGCTGGTGCTGATCATCGTGTCGATCGTCAATACGATCCTTCTTGGCTGGGAACGTCGCTTGCGCCAACGCAGAGGGCTCGCATGAACATCATCGGCAACTTCAATACGATCGACGGCACGGCCAGGCCCTCGATGTGGAAACAGCATCAACGTTCCTTCGACCTGCTGATGATCGCCGTGGCGTTCGTCGTGCTCTGGCAGGTTTTCTTCCAGATCGGCGGATCGGTCGCGCTTGCCTCGCCGTGGCAGGCGACGCGCACCGCCATCGCCATGCTCGGCTCGGCGGATTTCTGGGGCGACATCCGTACGACGTTCTCCGCCTTCGGCTTCTCGGTCGTCATCGAGGCGGTGCTCGGAATACTGCTCGGCGCGATCCTCGGTCTGCGGCGGCTGACCGGCGATGTGGTGGAGCCGATGATCGCCGGCCTCTATTCGATTCCGAAGCTGATGTTCTTCCCGATGATTACGCTGTTCTTCGGCATCGGCATCAGCTCGGAAGTCGCCTTCGGGGTCCTGCACGGCATCATCCCGATCATTCTTTTCACGATGAGCGCCGTGCGCAACATCAAGCCCGTCTATCTGAAAAGCGCCCGCACGATGGGCCTGTCGACGACGCAGACCCTGTTTTCCATCGCCTTGCCGGCAGCCATCCCGGAAATCTTCACGGGTTTGCGCATCGGCATTTCGGGCGCCCTGATCGGCGTGATCCTTTGCGAGATGTTCGGCTCCAGCAAGGGCGTCGGTTTTCGCCTGATGAACGCCGTGGCGAACAATGTCGTGACCGACATTTCCGCGATCACGCTGATCCTGATCGTGTTCGCCGCGGTTCTCAGCGGCGTGTTGATGAAGCTGGACGAGCGTTTGCATCACCGGATCTGAGCTAACCCAAACAGCAGAATGGAGAAGTGACAATGAAAGCAAATACAAGGAGACGCGGACTGTGGTCCGTCGTGGTCGCCGCAGCACTGACGTGCGGCGTGATGAGCACACCGGCGTCGAGCGTCGAGATCGCCGCCACGAATTACGGCAGCTCCGTCATCGGCATGCCGTGGGCGATCGCGCTGGCAAAGGGTTATTTCAAGGACGCCGGCGTCGACGTTTCGGCCGTGATCGGCTCGCCCGGTGGCAGCACCGAGGTGCGTAACCTGATCGCCGGCGATCTGCCCTACGCCGACAGCGCGCTGATTCCGACGCTGAAGGCGATCAAGAACGGCTCCGATCTCCGGATCATCAGCGACAACACCCAGACCTCGGCGCAGTTCGTCTGGCTGGTCAAGCCCAATTCCCCGATCAAGACCCTGGCCGATCTGAAGGGCAAGCGCATCTCCTTCACGACCCCGCTGAGCACGAGCCAGTCGCTGGACTTCCTGCTGGTCGAGAAAGCCGGTCTGAAGCCCTCGGATGTCAAGCTGATTTCGACGGGCGCATACGGCGCGGCGCTGACCGCGCTGCAAAACGGCGGCATCGACCTCGCGCTCGTGTCGGAGCCGACGTACACGATGAACAAAAACACGTTCAAGCCGCTCTTCTGGTCGCGCGATCTTTTTTCGGCGGTCAACACCTCGGTCGGCGTGACCTCCGTCAAGACGATCAAGGAGCATCCGGACATGCTCAGGGGCATCATCGCGGCGCGCCGGCGGGCGGTGAATTTCATCAAGACCAATCGCGATGAATCGGTAGCCATCATCGCCAAGGTCTACAAGATGGACCCCAACGTCGTGAGAGCGATGCTCGCCGAACTGGTCGACCGTCCGTCTGCCGACGGCTCGGTCTTCTTCGGCCAGGGCGACATCAACCCGAAGGGTCTCGACGCGCTTGTCGACCTCTCGCAGAAGACCGGCGACCTGAAGGAGAAAGTCGACTGGCGCGACTACGTCGACCAGAGTTTTCTGCCCGCCGACCTGCAGCGCAAGCTGAAGTAGGCCACGGTTCGACGCATCCTGAGCAGTTGAAAACATGAGAAAATCCCGGCGCGGCGGGCGAGCCCGGCGCGCGGGTCCAACTGGAAGTGGAGAGCCTCGACATTGAACACCCCGAAAGTGCCGCGTTCTTCATCGACGGACGGATTGTTTGGCGACAAGATCAATTTGCATCGGCTTGCGATCTTCGTTTCGGTTGCCGAAACGGGCAGCATGAGCGCGGCGGCCGAGAAATTCGGCCTTTCGCAGCCGGCCGTTTCGCAAGCCATCGTCAAGCTCGAGGAAGCAAGCGGCATCGATCTGTTCGATCGCTCGATCCGGCCTCCGGTCCTGACACTGCGAGGGGCCGCCTTCCTCAAGCAGGCTTCCGCGGTCGTGGAAAGCATCCGGCGGCTGCAAAGCAGTTTGCGCCTCGACAACGCGGCGCAACTGCCTATCCTGCGCGTCGGCATGCTCAACAGCTTCGCCACGACCCTCGGCCCGTTCATGCTCAAGAGCCTGCAGGAAACGGCGGTGCAGTGGTTCGTGGACACCGGCTACGAAGCTTCGCGAATCATCGCGCTCCTCGATCGCCGCTGCGATTTCGTGATTACGGCCGACGATGCGCCGCCTCCGCAAGGGTTGATCGCGTTGCCGGTCTTCTCCGAGTCCTACCGCATCATCCTGCCCGACGAACCTGAGAAGGCGCACATACCGGTTCTCGAACGCATCGCCGGCATGAGCATGATCCGCTTCGGCCGCGATCCCCATATGCTGTCCAGCATCGATCGCTGGCTGGCCGCAGCCGGTATCGAGACCTCGACCCGCTATCACCTGGATACGGTCGAAGGGGCGGCGCAGATGGTCGTCTCGGGGCTCGGCTGGAGCCTGCTGCCGCCGCTCGCGTTCTTCCGTCTGATCGAGCGCGGCGACCGCATAACCTCCGTGCGCTTTCCGGGCGTTCCGATCCGCCGTACGATCGTGGTCGTCGCGCGCGAAGACGAAGGCGCAAGCATTGCCAAGCGGATACAGCAGACTGCGCTCGGTCTGATCAACGACATCTTCCTGCCGAGCCTGCGGCAAAATCAGCCTGACGCGCTCGAGGATATCGAGGTCTACGACGGCAAATGAGCGAGTCGCGCGCCGTGGTGTACGGCCCCGGCGAGGCATTGGATCGCGCGCCCGCCGCCATTGTCATTCCGTCGGCCGGCCAGCGTCGCGCGAACTTCCGCGATTGAGCCGCGACCACGCTGCCCGGCAACCTGCCCCGCTCCGGTAACTGGACCGCACGCTGTTTGTCTCTCCACAGCAAACGTGCAAACGCCCGTCAAAACCCCCTCAAATTGATCGATTCAATCATTTCAAGGGTTTTCCCTCGGTTGATTTGAGCATTTCGATCAAATAAGATGACTTAAACGGTCAATATTCGACCAGACAGGGGCCGCAACGCAACCCGAACTGACCGAATCAATCAGGCAATCTCGCTGGAAGCGATCAGGACAGGCAGGAGCATCGCGATGCCTCGTCCGTTGCACACCGCGATCGGCGCGCATGCCTGACGCAGCGTCGCCCTGCACGGTTTGCCCCACACCTCGCCCGTGTCCGCGAACAGCCGGAAGGGCTCGGCACCGAACGCACTCCGCAAGACCGCAATCGAAACTCACGACATGAACACCGCCGCCCCCCGCAACGAGCGCCTGCTGATACTCGGAGACGACCTCTCCGGCACGGCCGACTGCGCCGTGAAGTGCACGCATCATGGCCTCGCGAGCGTGGTCTGTCTGAACGCCGCGGCGACGCCCGGCATCGCGGCCACAACCGACGTACTCGCGATCGACACCGACACCCGCCGCGCCGCGCCCGCCGAGGCGGCGAGTGCGAATGCGCAGGCGTGGCGCGCACACGGCGCCGGGCGACGGCTCTACAAGAAAATCGATTCGACGCTGCGCGGCAACGTTGCCGCGGAAGTGGCCGCGCTCGCGGCCCACGCGGGCATGGCGATCGTCGCGCCCGCGCTGCCCGAGGCTGGGCGCACCACGCGCAACGGCTGTCTCCTCGTGCACGGCGTGCCCGTCGAAGCAACGGAAGTCTGGCGCAACGAAGGCATCGGCGGCACCGGCCATCTGCCGTCGATGCTCACGGACGCCGGCCTGAAAGTCGCGCACATCGATCTGCAAGCCGTGCGCGAAGGAGCGGCGCCGTTGCGCGCGCGTCTCGAAGCCTTGCGCGCCGCGCAGTGTCAAGCCGTGGTCTGCGACAGCGAAACCGATGCGGACCTCGCCGTGCTCGCGCAGGCCTCGGCCGCGCTCGATGGCGTGTTCTGGGTCGGCTCGGCCGGACTCGCACAAACTTTGATCGCCACGTTGGCCGACGGGAACGGGCAGCGCAGCGTCATGCCCACCACGCCCGCTGTGCCCGTCACGACCGCGCAACACCCGCGTGGTGTGCTGGTGGTCGTCGGCAGCATGTCGGGCGTCTCGCACAAACAGGTCGCCACACTGCGTGCAAACACGGGCGACACCTTCGATGTCTTCGATGTCTTCGATGTCGACGTCGTTGCGCTGCTCGATCCGCTGCACGCCGAATCGCTGACGCTGGGCACGCGCGTGGCGCACACGCTCACGCACGGCCGCCACGCGGTGATCGCATTGAGCCAGGCCGAGCGCGTGCCGGTTGCCGATGGCGAACTGCTCGCGCGCCGGCTCGCGGCGCACCTCGCCCCCGCCGCTGCACATGCCGCGGCGCTGATCGCCACGGGCGGCGAAACGGCACGCGCGCTGCTCGCCGCCATGGGCATCGCGAAGCTGCGCGTGATCGAAGAAATCGAAAACGGCGTGCCGCTCATGGCCGCCGCCGAAGCGGCTCACACGCTGCCCGTCGTCACCAAAGCGGGCGGCTTCGGGGGCCCCGATACCCTTTATCGCGCATGGCAGCGGCTCGCCGCCATGACGCAAGCGGACGCGCAAGCGCCGCGCCAACCCTGCGAAGAGGAAACCATGGACTATCGTCCCGTAATCGGCATCACGATGGGCGATGCCGCCGGCGTGGGCCCGGAAATCATCATGAAGAGCCTCGCGCACCAGTCGGTGTACGACGGCTGCCGCCCGCTCGTGATCGGCGACGCAAAGCGGCTCGTCGACGCCGGACGGCGCACGAACGTCACGCTCGAAGTGCGCCCGATCAAGGCCCCCGCCGAAGCGCGCTTCCAGCCCGGCGTGGTCGATTGCATCGACCTCGGCCTGATTCCCGAATCGATGCCCTATGGCCAGCTTTCCGCCGTCGCCGGCGACGCCGCCTATCAGTACATCGCGCGCGCGGCCGAGCTGACCTCGGCGGGCGAGCTCGACGCGATCTGCACCGCGCCGCTCAACAAGGAAGCGCTCCATGCGGGCGGCCACATCTTCCCCGGTCACACGGAAATGCTCGCGCACCTCACGGGCATCCCCGAAGTCTCGATGATGCTCGTCGCCCCCAAGCTGCGCGTGATTCACGTAACGACGCATATCGGCCTGCTCGACGCGATCCGCAAGATCGAGCCGGGCCTCGTGCAACGCACGATCGAGCGCGCGCACGAAACGCTGCTGCGCGCGGGCATCGAACAGCCGCGCATCGGCGTATGTGGCATCAACCCGCATGCCGGCGAAAACGGCCTGTTCGGCTATGGCGAGGAAGAGGAAAAGATCATGCCGGCGGTGGCCGTGCTGCGCGAGCGCGGCTGGGACGTGGAAGGCCCGCTGCCCGCCGACACGCTGTTCTTCCGCGCGGGCCGCGGCGACTTCGACGTGGTCGTGGCGATGTATCACGACCAGGGCCACGGCCCCGTGAAGGTGATGGGCCTCGAAGCCGGCGTGAACGTGACCGTGGGGCTGCCGGTGATCCGCACCTCGGTCGATCACGGCACGGCATTCGATATCGCCGGCAAGGGCATCGCCGACGAACGCAGCATGCTCGAAGCGCTGAAGCAGGCACAAGACCTCGCCACGCGCCGCGCGGACCGCCAGTAACGGCCAGTAACGAACGGTTCGCGAACGCCGGCTTCCGGGTGTCCGGTCGATGACCGGAGTCGGCGCAACGGCAATCGGTAGAGCCGGTTTCGTGAGATCGGGCAAGGCATCAAACGGATGATCTGCCTGGGAGCGGCGCGAATTTTCGCCGCTCTCAGGGTATTTCAATTTGCATCCCTAACCGTATGGGAGGAAGCCGAAGCAATCCCCTGATGGTGTTGGCGTTTCAATTCTGGCGATACATGGCATCGCACTAATTAGAAATACTGGAGGAATGGAGATGAAGCAATACAACCCGCTCAAGCTCGCTGTCGCCGCCGTGGCGGTGATGATCGCAGTGCCGGCATTCGCGCAAAGCAGCGTGACGCTGTACGGTGTCGTCGATACAGGGATCGGCTATTTGAGCAACTCGAGCAGTCTGGGCGCAGTAAGCGGCGGCCGCTCGAAGGTCTACATGAATCAGGGCGTCTGGTCAGGCAGTCTGTTCGGCTTGACGGGCTCCGAAGATCTGGGCGATGGCACGAAGACCATCTTCAAGCTGGAAGGCGGCTACAACAGCGCAACGGGCGCCCAGCAGTTTGCGAACACGCTCTTCGGCCGCCAGGCCTATGTGGGACTGACGAACAATCGCTACGGTACGTTGACCGCCGGCCGTCAGTACACGTCGTATTTCCAGCTGCTTCAGCCGTACAGCTCACCCAACTGGCTGAGCGGCGGATTCGGCGCACACCCCGGGGATATCGACGGGCTCGATAAAAGCTTCCGCATCAACAACAATTTTGTCTATACGTCGCCGAGCTTCGCGGGCCTGAAGGTGAGCGGCTCGTACGGGCTCGGCGGTGTCGCGGGTGCCACGGGCAGCGGGCAGACCTGGAGCGTCGCGGCTCAGTACGCACAGGGGCCGTTCGGCATTGCGACCGGATTCATGCGCGTCAACAATTCGACCGTGAACGGCGGTGCATGGGGCGCCAACTCCACTGCGCTCAGCGGTGGCGCGCAACCGGCGGTGTCGGCGATCAACTATGGCTATGCGACCGCGGCCAATCAGCAGCGCTTCGCCGTGACGAGCGGCTACACCTTCAGCCCGGTGTTCGATATCTCGGCTTCGTACTCCAACGTGCAGTACCTGCCCGGTATCGCGTCCGCCTTCCACGACAAGGCCATCTTCAATACGGGTGGCATCGTGCTGCACTGGAAGGCACTTCCGGCCCTCGATCTCGCAGCGGGCTATAGCTATACGGCGGCGACCAAGGCGAACGGCATCAGCGACGCGGCCAGTTATCAGCAGTTCAATCTGACGCAGTTCTATTCGTTGTCCAAGCGAACCGGTCTCTATGCGCTCGAGGCTTATCAGCGTGCAGGTGGCAAGACATTGACGCCGAATGCAGCCGGCACGAAAACCAGCATCATCGACGCGACGGCCTCGATTGGGGACGGTCAGAACAACACGCCGTCGTCGTCGCGCAATCAGATAGCGATCATCCTCGGTATCGATATGAAATTCTGACGCACGATTCAGGCAGGCAGCAGGCATCCGGTCATACGCATCGCGGGATGCCTGCCTCGCAAGCCACCGGCATTCCATGCGTTAGCGACACGAGCAGCGCCGGAATGGGGATAAAGGACAAGGTAAACTACGTGCGCATCGTATTGCCCACGCCGTCTGCCTCGCCGCGCGGCGACGTCCCGAACCCAACGCCGAACATCTCATGAAAGTAGCCCGTCGCCGCGAAGCCATGCTCAAGGCCGTTCTCTCCGGCATGACCGAAGTGTCCGAGCTCTGCGAACACTTCGACATGTCGGAGGCCACCGTGCGCCGCGACCTGCGTGCGCTCGCCGACGAACGGCTCATTCTGCGCACCTATGGCGGCGCGGCTTCGGTCGGCAAGCATGCCCCCGAGGAGTCGCTCGAACAGCGCCGCCAGAGCTTTCAGGCGGAGAAGGATGCGATCGGCCACGCGGCAATGGCCCACGTGCGCCCCGGCGACACCATCTTCCTCGACAGCGGCACCACCACTGCCGCGCTCGCGCGCGCGCTCGCGCAGGCGGGCCAGCACGACATCCGCGTGGTGACGAACAACCTGCTCGCGGTTCAGGCGCTGGCGGGCAGCAGCGTGCCGCTCACGCTGATCGGCGGCGAGGTGCGCGAGCCGAGCATGAGCACCCTCGGGCCGATCGCGCAGCTCGCGCTCACGCGCGTGACGGTCGACAAGGCGTTCCTTGGCGCCGATGGCGTGGTGCCGGGTCGCGGCCTGTGCGAAGCGACGGCCGACCAGGCCTACCTCAAGGAATGCCTGATGCGCCAGGCAGCCAGCCTCTTCGTGCTCGTCACCGCCGACAAGCTCAACCGCGACAGCCAGCAACACTGGGCGCCCATCGACAAGCCGTGGACGCTCATCACCAACGCGAGCGCCTCGCACGCCGGGCTGCAAGCGTTCCGCAGTCTCGCAGGGCTCACGATCGAGACGATCTCGGTGCCCGGGGAAAGCGCGCATTGAAAGACGGAGCGTTCGGCAAACTCCCGAACTGATCAACTGGTATCGGACGCGATGGGAAATCGAAATCTGTTTCCACGTGCTCAAGAATAGCTGCGAAGTCGAGACGCTGCAATTGGCCGCCGTCGACCGGATTGAGCGTGCGCTGGCCTTGTTCATGGTAGTGGCGTGGCGTGCGACCTACCCGATGCGTAAAGGTCGCACCTGTCCGGATCTGGACGCCACTTTGCTCTTCGATCCAGATAAAATTCGCGGCGCCCATCTGCTGGCAAAAAAGAAGATGCCGGCGACGACGCCCACCGTGAACGAGGTCGTGCGGCTGATCGCGCAAATCGGCGAGCGCCCTGGCCGAAAGAGCGACGGCGAGCCCGGCGCCAAAACCATCTGGCGCGGCCTCGACAAAGTTCTCACTGCCGTTGACACGTTACGTGCGCTACGCGAAGGACTCGACTGACTTATGTATAACGCTATGCCTCTAATCCCACACAGATCGACAGCACGGATTAAGAATCGTCTGATTGCCCGCCGCCCGTCCTTGCCGCTACCGTGGGCGTTTCACCAACGGGAGTAGTTGAGTAGTGGCTTTTACTGGCAAGTTTGTAGTAGATAACCCGGATATATGTAAGCTTGCTATTGTGGGACTCGGCACGTTTAAAGCTTACTCCGGGAACGATCAATACAAGAATCGCGGCGGCTGTACGGATGTTCCAGACAATGGACCGATTCCGGCCGGAAAGTATTGGATCGTTGACCGACCTACAGGCGGATTCAGGTCGCAAGCATGGGCCACAGCAAAGGATATAGGAAACTCCATAATCGGGTCGCCGGTAGACCATCGGGAATGGTTCGCGCTCTATCGCGATGATGGTGTGATTGATGACGTGACCTGGATAAACGTGTAGAGCGGGGTAATTTCAGGTTGCATCCGTTTGGAGGTCGCGGTATTTCGCCAGGATGCATTACTCTGCTAAACCATGCCGATTTTATGTTTATCCGGCGCGCCCTTCTGGGAACCACTACCGTCTCCGTCCGTAATTCTGGGCTTCGTGCATATGGAACAATTGAGGTAGTGACCTATGGCAACACTTGCCCGTAAGCTTTTCAAGGTTGCACTATTCTGCGTGCTGTTCCGCATCTCATTGGCCTACGTCCACACATACCCGATGCCTATGCCAGAAAGCCAGGGTATTGCTTGGTTGCATGCGGCAAATCGGCTCGGGATTCGCGACCCCGACGATTTATACATACCCGTTATCCTGGTAGTCAATCTGTTCGTTGCCGCATTGTTCTATATGGCGATCATGAAGCTATGGCGGCGGTATCGCTCAAAGTAGAGCCACGTCATGCAAAAGCCCGGACGCTACGCACCGTCCAGGCTGGTGCGGCCCTCCGTAGCGGGTGCGGTTGGCGTTACGCGGTAACTTCAAAAATGTTTTCGTTGATGTAGCGGCTAATTGCAGGTTTCAGGGTTCCGAATCCGGTACGCTTGCAAAGCGCCTCAAATTCCGTAATGTTCGCAGTCGCTATATATCGGGTGTCCAGATAGGCGCGCGCGATGATGACGGCGCAATCCTCGCCTACCTTGTCGCCGTTCGACATTTCATAACCCTTGATGATGCGCAATCCGCAGCAGGCGCAAATTTTCCAGGTGTTGCGCGGGGGCGAAACCTTTTTACCCGAAAGAAAATCAACAGCGCGATCATCAAACATCCTGAGTTGGCGAATCAATTGCATGTCGTTCCCCTTGCCCGCGTACCAGTGGGCAGAATTGGAGGCGCTGGGTGGTCTGAAGCATGTCGTTATACGCAACGTGCCCGTCGTTCGGCGACGGCGGAGATAACGGCAATGACGACAACCCAAAGTCCGGCGGCACCCAGCCCTATTCGGTCGCCTACACGGATCTCAATGCAGGCGCGGGCATTAGCGGAACGCCGTGGGCCTGCGCCTCGTTCGTCGACAACATGCCGACCAAAACCAATGCGCAGACGCTGACGCAAAGCGGCTGGACAGGCCAGATCACCTACGGCGTTTCCGGTAGCCCCAAAACCTTGCAGGTCAACAATACGGCCAGCGCCAACCTGAGCCCGATCGGCATCGTCGGCAATACGTCGGTCCGCCTCTTCGATCCTGACGACGCGACCGGCACGCCGCTCGGCACGACCACCGAGCCGAATCTCGACGGCGCGTTCGAAATCTGCGCTCCGGCTCCCGCAGGCAGCATCAGCGACAACGGCTATGCGGCCACGGACATCCTGATTACCGGCAGTGCAAGCCAGGTCACGAACGTCGCCGAGCTGGCGGGCAAGAGCTTCGTGTTCAACCAGTACTGCGACCCGATCAATCAGGCCGCGCCGCAAACGCTGACGTTCGACTCCGCCGGCAATGCCAGTTTCGAGCTGTACGGGCTCGACCAATTCCGGTCCGCTGACTGCCGTGCCGGTTCCCGCCGCAGCGTTCCAGAGCGCCATGACCGGCACACCCTATGGCGACGCGCAACAGGGACAGACGCTCTGGACGGTCTACCGCTTCGTGACCGCGACACAGACCGTGAAATACGTCGTCGTGGAGCGGGGCTCGGCGGACGGCAACTACATCGGCATGTGGTACTGAGCCCGGGCGGCATCGGCGTGCCGTGCAGCCCCAGCCGGCACGACACGCCGATGCGAGCCGCTACCGCTCTGGCGCTACGCGCAGGCTGTCGTGATACTCCCGCATGTCCTGCGGCGCGAGGCCGTAAGCGCGCCGGAATGCCCGCGTGAAATCCGAGGCGCTTCTGAAGCCGTGCGCATAGGCGACGTCCCGCACCTGTACACCAGGCCACGCGACGAGTTCCGCGGCGGCGGCACGCAGGCGCACATGGCGGATATAGGCGCCCAGTCCCCCGTCGTGCTCAAACAGGCGATAGACCGTGGGCCGCGAAAGGCCCAGCGACTCCACGACCCGCTCGGGCGAAAGATCGTCGTCGTGCAGGTTCGTCTGCACGTAGCGGCGCGCCTGGTCGAACGCCATGGCCCGCGCGAGCGCAACCTTGCTGCCCTTCAGCCCCGCCTGTTCGCCGAACGTATCCGCGATCTGCAGCACGATCTCGCGCAGAACGCGGTAGGCGTCCCAAGGCGCCATGCGGCGTATCTGCGCGGCAAACGACAACACGCGGCCCGTCAGATAACGCACCGCGGGCAGGTGCGGCGAGAGCGCGCGTCCATGCAGGGCCGAGGGGTCGGGAAACACGTCTTGCAGCAGTTCGCCCGGCAGAAAAATCGTGACGTGCCGGCAAGGCGCGCGCCGGCACTGCACCGGCTGGTCGAGATCGATGGCGAAGATGCCGCCTTCGAGCGCCGCGTCCTTGCGCTTGCCCAGATAAACGAGCTCGCTGCCGTGCGTGTCGCCCAGGAACACATGGAAGACGATGCTGCGCGCGTTGTCCCGCGAGATTCGCGCGATCGTGCGGTCTTGCGTGATGCGGTCCGTGTAGCAATCGGCAAACAGGAATTCGCCCACGACGTAGCGGTCGATCCAGCCTCGAAACGGCTGCCTGTGCTCATCGCGCGTCGTCAGGAGATCGACCACGCCGATCATGCGCTCGCACCACGCCAGAAGCTGCTGCGAGGCGGGCAGCGCGGCAACGTCGAAATGCTGGTGCACGATTTCGAGCTGCCGGGCCGGGTCGAGGGTGACGGGTAGATCCTGAAAGTGTGTCTTGACGGCGGACATGGCGAAAATTCAGTGGATCAGCCGGACAAGCGGAAAAACCGCTTTGCCTGCTCATGCGTGGCAAAGCAGTCATGATAGACGCATCTGCTTTTTCAAGCGGCGGCAATCATCGCGGCGCTCGAACCCGATTACTCGCCCACCTTGAAGATCGACACCGCCGCCCGTGGCGTTTCGGCCTGATTGGCCGTCGCCGGCGCCGCGAACGCGATTTCTCCCATGATGTCTGTGCCCCCTTGAAGCGTGCCTTGTGCGGGCTTTTTGGGATGACGTTAATTCTCGTCAATTCATATTCTTCTTGGCCCCGGATCACGGCCTCATCTTCCATCATTATGCAACGCCTATCCCTGCCCGCAATTCAGGGCTTAACGCCGACGGAATAATTGAGGTTATGACGCATGACAACACTTGCCCATAGGGTATTCAAGATCGCCCTGTTCATCGGGCTCTTTCTTATTTCAGTTCGTTATATCCCGTTATCGAACGAGTGGTCGACAAGCGAAACGCGTGCATGGTTTGCCGCTTCGGATTTGCTCGGTGTCCGCGATCCCGATGACCTGTATTTCGCGGTGTGGCTAACCATCGAACTGATCGCGGCAGTGCTTGCCTATGTGGCGATCGTGAAGTTATGGCGGTGGTATCGCACGAAGTCATTGAGGTTATGACGTATGACAACACTTGCCCGTAGGGTGTTTAAGGTTCTGCTGTTTATAGGTCTGTACCTTCTGTCATTCCGCTTTGTCCGCCCGTACGACGATGGGTGGACAGAGTCCGAGATGCACGCATGGATACGCGCTTCGGAGCGGCTAGGCATCGACGATCCGGAAAACCTGTATATCGGCCTATGGATGACCATCGAACTGATCGCGGCGGTGCTTGCCTATGCGGCGATCATGAAGCTATGGCGGTGGTATCGCACGAAGTAGAAAAAGCCCCGGCAACGGGGCTTTCTTTTTGTTTTGGATAGTGCCTACGCGAGCCCCACCGCGTAGCGCGCGGGTCCACTGCCGAAGTGCACGCTCAACACCTGCCCTGTCCACTCGTACCCGGGGCCGCGATCTTCAGACCCGATGAATATGAAGACCGCCGTCGATATGAAAAGAATCGCCCGTGCTGAACGGGAAACAGCCCGACGCCAATGACGCAACGGCCTTGCCGATCTCGTCCACGGTTCCCCAGCGCGGGATCGGCGAAAAACCTTGCCGCAGCTTCTCGTCGTAATCGGCCTGCGCCACTTCCGTCATTCTGGTCTGAAAGATGCCCGGCCGCACCTCGTACACCGGTACGCCAAGCTCGCCGAGCCGCGCGGCGAACAGCTTCGTTACCGTGGTCAATGCCGACTTCGAGATGCAGTACTCCGCTCTGTTCGGCGCGATCAAAAATGCGTTCGCCGAGGAGATATTGATGATCGAACGGGTGCGCCCTTCGGCATCGGCGTCCGCCGCAAAACGGCGAGCGAGGCGTTGCGTCAGAAAGAACGTGCCACGCAGGTTGATGTTCAGCAGCCGGTCAAAGCTCTCGGGCGTGACATCGAGCAGGTCGCCGCGTTTCTCCACGCTCACGCCCGCATTGTTCACGAGGCAATCCACGCTCCCCAACGACGCCTGCACTTCGTCGAGCAGCGCGTCATGTCTGCCGAGGTCGGCGATGTTCGCCTCGAAGAAAGCCGCGCGCCGCCCCGCTGCCCGTATCGCGTTCAGCGTTTCGTCGGCGTCGCCATCGTGCTCCAGATCCGCGATGGCGATATCGAATCCGCTTGCGCAAAGCGCTCTCGCGATTGCGGCGCCGAGCCCGCGCCGGCCACCCGTAACCAGCGCAACCGGAGTCGATGAAACTTTCTTTTCGAGGGTAGGGTTCATATGCACATTGCCGGGGAAAGGATGTCTGTTCGGTACTTACGCGCTCAAGCCTTCATCGGCCAGGTACGCGCGAATGACGTCGGCGAAGTTCTCGTCACCGGCGAGACCGAGCGCATGCGCACGCGCGACGTCCCACTGGCCCGGCCAGCTCCCCACGATCTTTTCGACGCGCTCGTCGCGTTGCCAGTCGATGCGCGCCACGGCTTCGTCGCCCGCCACTTCGCGCAGCGCCGCGATCATCTCGTTCACGCTCACGGACAGGCCCGGCAGATTGATGACCGGCCGGTTGCCGAACTTCGCGCGATCGATCTCGCAGCCGGCGATCAGCGCCTTGACCGCGCTCTTCGGCGACAACAGCCACAGGCGCGTTGCGCCGTCGACGGGGCACACCGAGCGCTCGCCGTTCAGCGGCTCGCGGATGATGCCGCTCGCGAACGAAGAGGCCGCCGCGTTGGGCTTGCCCGGCCGCACGCTGATGGTCGGCAGGCGCAGCACGCGGCCGTCGACGAACCCGCGACGCGAGTAATCGCACAGCAGCAACTCGGCAATCGCTTTCTGCGCGCCATACGACGACTGGGGATTGAGCGCGGTGTCGTCCTGCACTACATCGGGCAACGCGCCGCCGTACACCGCAACCGAACTCGTGAACACGACGCGCGGTGCATGACCCGCGGCACGACACACTTCGAGCAATGCGCGCGAGGCGTCGAGGTTGATCCTCATGCCGAGATCGAAGTCCGCCTCTGCCTGGCCGCTCACGATCGCGGCGAGGTGGAAGACGGCTTCCGTGCCCGTGTCGATGTAGCGCTCCAGCACCGCGCGATCGGAGATGTCGCCGGTCACGGCTCGCACGCGCGCATCGCCGAGCAAACGGTCGTTGGTCGGGCGGGCCACGTCGAGCAGCACGACTTCCGTGATGGTCTTGCCGTTCAGCGTGTTGCCCGCGAGCAGCTGGCTCGCGAGACGCTGGCCGAGAAAGCCGGCGCCACCGGTGATAAGGATCTTCATGGGGTTCGTTCCAGGTGTGTTCGGAGGTAGGGTTGGCCGGCCAGGGCCTTCGGATACGCGGGCTTTCGTGACCGGGCGAATCAATCGAAATCAGGCGAATTCAAAAGCAGATGCAAGCATGGCGCAGAGGCGCAATCACAACGCGCTCAACGCTTTCGCGAAGAAATCGATCGCGCCGAAATTGCCGGACTTGAGTGCAAGCGCGAGCGGCGCATCGCCGGTATTCGCATCGATGGACTGCGTCGCCGGTACGCCGGGATCGATCTGCGGCCCGATGCGCAATGAACGCACGCCGAGCGCCTGCACGACCGCGCCCGACGTCTCGCCGCCCGCGACGACGAACTTTCGCACGCCTTCGTCGCGCAATGTGCGCGCGATGGACGCGAGTGCGTCTTCGACGAGATGCCCCGCCTTCTCGACGCCGAGTTCCTTCTGTACCGCCTTCACTTCGTCCGGCGACGACGTCGCGTAGATCAGGACGGTTTCATCGTTTTTCATATGAGCACGCGCGAATTCGACGGCCTGTTCGACCACCGCCTCACCGCGCGACAACGCCAGCGGATCGATGCGAAAGCCCGGCTTCGACGCACGCCACTGCGCAACCTGTGCGTTCGTCGCTTTCGACGCACTGCCTGCCAGCACCACCGACTTGCCTTCGATCTTCGGCAGATCGGCCGCATGCTCCGCGTGCTCCAGCAGATTCGCCGCGCGGAAGTTGGCCGGCAAGCCAAGCGCGATGCCCGAACCGCCCGTAATGAGCGAAAGATCGCGGCATGCTTCTCCGAGCACGAACAGATCTTCGTCGCAAATGGCATCCGCAATCGCAACACGTACGCCGTCTTTTTTCAGCGCTTCGATACGAGCGCGAATCGCCTCGGCACCCTGCGCGATCGTGTCGTAGCGGATCAGCCCGACCTTCGAGCGGGTCTGCCGCTGCAAGACGCGCACGAGGTTCGCATCGCCCATCGGCGTGAGCGGATGATTTTCCATTCCCGACTCGTTCAGCAGCACGTCGCCGACGAACAGATTGCCGCGAAAGATCGTGCGACCATTTTCTGGAAACGCGGGGCAAGCGATCGTGAAATCGTCTTTCAACGCATCGAGCAACGCGTCCGCGACCGGACCGATGTTGCCTTTGTCCGTCGAATCGAAGGTTGAGCAATACTTGAAGAAGAACTGCCGGCAGCCTTGAGCGCGCAGCCATTCGAGCGCTTCGAGCGACTGGCTGACCGCGGCGTCGGCCGCGATCGTACGGGACTTGAGGGCGACCACGAGCGCATCGGCCTCAAGCGGCGCGCCGCTCGCCGGCACGCCGATGGTCTGAACGGTGCGCATGCCGCCGCGCACGAGCATATTGGCGAGATCGGTCGCGCCGGTGAAATCATCGGCGATACAGCCGAGCAGTGCCTGCGCCATTATTTCGCTCCCTTCGGGACTTCCATGTCCGCAAAAATCCTGATAACCGCAAGAACCATCCTGGCCTCCAAGGCTGGCGGCAACCGCCGCGCCTCGCTGCAAGCCTGTCTGCACCAAGCGAACCGACCCGGCCGGTCGTGTCGTTCGACTCATGCCGCCGGGTCGATGATGCCACTACTGATGATTACTGCTCGCCCCAACGGCCGACGACCTGCTCCTGCACGCCGAGACCCTCGACGCTCAGACGCATCACATCGCCGGGCTTGAGATACTTTTCCGGCTTCATGCCGAGCCCGACGCCCGGCGGCGTGCCCGTGGTGATGACGTCGCCCGGCTCCAGCATCACGAACTCGCTGATGTACGACACGAGCTTGCGGATCGGGAAGATCATGTCGGACGTCGACGAGTTCTGGATACGCTCGCCGTTCAATTCCAGCCACAGCGACAGGCTCTGCACGTCGCCGGCTTCGTCGCCGGTCACGAGCCACGGGCCGAGCGGGCCGAACGTCGGCGCCATCTTGCCCTTGACCCACTGCCCGCCCTGTTCGAGCTGGAACGCGCGCTCCGAGACGTCGTTGCACACACAATACCCTGCGACGTAATCGAGCGCATCCTGCTCGCTGACGTTGTGCGCGCGCTTGCCGATCACCAGTGCGATTTCCACTTCCCAGTCGGCCTTCGTCGACTTCAGCGGCAGCAGCACGCGGTCATTCGGGCCGCAGATGCAGGACGGCGCCTTGTTGAAGAGGATCGGCTCCGCGGGAATCGGCGCATTCGTTTCGATGGCGTGCTGTACGTAGTTCAGACCCACGGCAATGAAGTTGCCCGGACGCGAAATGCACGCGCCAATGCGAGGATTGCCCTCGACGACGGGCAGCGTCGCGAGATCCAGCGCGCGGATTGTCTCGACGCCGTTGTCGGCGAAGAACGCCGGATTGAAGTCGCTCACATGCGCCGACAGGTCGCGAATCTTGCCTTCCTGATCGACCAGACCGGGCTTTTCCTGCCCCGCGTTACCAAAACGTACCAGTTTCATGATGGATTTCCGTTATGCAAGGATGAACACCGATCAGCGCGACTGCCCCAGTCTGCTGATCTCGAGGGTATAGATCTGACAGGGGTCGCCTGCCGCCGAGTACTGCTGCCAGTCGACGTCGCCCAGCGCGCGCGCCGTTTCGCTCGCACCGTGTTCCGTCGTGCATTCGATCAGAAGCACACGCGATGGCACCGCGAACGCGCCGCCGCGATGTTGCGCCTCCGTCGTTTTGACGTTGCTCGCATCCGTGTCGGCGGCGAACAGGTGGGCGGCCACCACATCCGGCCGCTTCAGGATGCGCGGAAACAGCTCCTGCGCGACGAATTCGATCAGCCGCTTCGCCGCGCCCTCTTCCACGCGTAGTTGCAGCGTGATCGCATAGGCGCCGGTGCTATCGCCAGTGGAATGCTCGATCTGGCAGATCGAGCGCGCGGTATTGCGGAAATGCTTGACGTTGGCCTGCGTCGACGGCGCCGGATTGTTCAGGCGTTCGAGATAGGCGGGCCCCGTCAGCGTATCCAGATCGACGGCCTCGTAGACCGTCAGCCATTCGGGCGACGCACTCGCGCCGCGATAACGGCGGCCGCGCAGGAACCCGTCGATCGACAGGCGTTCAGGAATATGGTCCTTGTTGTGCCATTCGTAGAAGTCCGCTCGCGCCTCTTCAACGATATCGTTCCAGATGAGAACGAAGGCGGAACCCAGCAACGACATGATGGATGTCTCCGGTTGTGATGACGGCGGTTAGCGGATATGGAAGAACTCGAGGATCGCGTCGATCTGGCCGGTATGCATGTCGACACCCGTCGCGGTCGGACAGCCGTACCGGCGCGCATGAGCGATCAGCGCGCTCGGGCGATCGGCCGGGCGCAGCACCACGTCGCCGACAATCACCTGACTGTCGAGCGGCCCGAGGTCGACCGGCATGCCGTCGTCATCGCGCATCCCGACGATCGACGCATTGACGATCAGATCGTGGCCGGCCGCGCTCGCGGCCGCGCTGCGCACGTCGCATCCATCCGCGTCCCGCGCAAGCAGGTTCGCGAGATTCGCCGCACGCGCCGTGTCCTTGTCATAGACGGTGAGCGCCTTCACGCCCGCGTCCAGCAGTGCGCCCGCTATCGCGCTGCCCGCCCCGCCGCAGCCGATCACGAGCGCGCGCTTGCCGGCCAGCTCGTGTCCATGCGCGATCAGCCCGCGCACAAAACCCTCGCCATCGAACATGTCGCCGAACCAGCCGCCGTCCGCTTCGCGGCGCAATGCATTGACCGCGCCCACGCGCTGCGCACGCGGATGCACACGATCGGCGATCGCGAGCGCGTCGGCCTTGAACGGCGCCGTCACGAGCACGCCGTCGAGATTGCGCAGCTTCAGCAGCGCCGGCAGCACCTCGTGAATCTCGGAAGCGGCGATGTGCACCGGCACGAGCACGGCGTCGATGCCCGCCTTCGCCAGTTCCCCGCAATAGACTTCCGGCGAGCGCACCTGCACGACCGGATCGCCGACGATGGCATAGAGGCGCGTCTTTCCTGTGATCGAAGGTAGCGTGCTCATGCGTGGCTCCCGTACCATTCGGCGACGCGCTGCGAGCGATAGCGGCGCGCCTTGCCCGACGTTTCCGCGGCGAGGCCCATGAGACCCGGCGCGAAGATGCGTGCGTCCATTTCGCGCAGATCCGTTGCCACGGGCGTGCGGAAATCCATCTGCGAGAAGATGTCGCGTTCGAGATCGACGCCCGGCGCGACTTCGATCAGCTCCAGGCCCGCTGCGCCGACCCGGAACACCGCGCGCTCGGTCACGAAGAGCGCGGTATTGCCGCGTTGATGTGCGAGCGCCGCGTTGTAGCAGATCTGTTCGAGAGAACCGACGAATTTGCGGTGCCGCCCTTCCTGCACGATCGTCGTGCGGCCGCCGTTCCACTGCACGTCGAGACCGCCCGCGGTCAGCGTGCCGCTGAAAATCACCCGCTTCGCGTTCTGGCTGATATTGATGAACCCGCCGACGCCGACGATCTTGTCGCCGAAGCGGCTGATATTGACGTTGCCATGCGCGTCGACTTCGGCGAAAGACAGGAACGCCAGATCGAGGCCGCCGCCGTCATAGAAGTCGAACTGCGAGGGCTGCTCGATCATCGCCGCGAAGTTCTGCGCGCCGCCGGAGTCGCGCCCCGTGATCGGCGCGCCGCCGATCAGCCCCTGCTCGTTCGTCAGGATGACCGAATCGAGCAGACCTTCCTCGGCCGCGACGGTCGAGAGTCCGGTCGAAATGCCCGCGCCGAGATTGCAGACCGCCGCCGGATACAGCTCCATGGCCGCGCGCCTCACAATCACCTTACGCGGCCCGAACGGCAGCGGCTTGATTTCGCTCAGCGGCACGCGCAGCTCGCCCGCGTAGCTCGGGTCGTAGTCGGTCGCGTAGGTTTGCCGCTGTTCGGATTCGACCACCACGAAGTCGACGAGAATGCCGGGAATCTTGACCTGCTTCGGCGGCAGCGTGCCGCTACGCGCCATGCGCTTCACCTGCACGATCGTGATGCCGCCCGCGCGGCGCGTGGCCTGCGCCATCGCGATCATTTCGCCGAGCACCGCTTCCTGCTCCATCGTGATGTTGCCGTCCTCGTCGGCCGTCGTGCCGCGCAGGAAAGCGACGTCGATCGGGAACGGCTTGAAGCGCAGCCACTCTTCGTTGTCGAGCGTAATCAGTTCGACGAGCTGCTCCTCGGTGCGCGGACTTTGCCGGGCGCCCTGCTGGCGCGGATCGACGAACGTGTTCAGGCCGGTCTTCGTGATCAGGCCGGGGCGGCCGCCCGCCATTTCCCGCATCAACTGGGACAGCACGCCCTGCGGCAGCGTATAGGCCTCGATGCGGTCCTGAGCGGCCATCTCCAGCAGCCCCGGCGAGTCGATCAGCGCGCTGGTGATCGCCCGCTTGAGCAGACCGTCGTGAGCGAGGTGGCTCGCGCCGAGCGCGGCGCGGTCGCCGATGCCGACGACGCTGATCGACGTGAGATCGCGCGGCTGCTGCTCGGCGAGAAAACGCCGCTCGACGGCCGCGAGCAGCGCCTCGGGGACCGCATGCCCGCCGCCCGATCCGCTGATCAGGACCGAGTCGCCTGTACGCACCAGGCTTGCCGCTTCGTCAGAAGTAATTCGTTGCATGAGAGTGTCTGCGTCCGGTTGAATTTGGAAGGCCGCCCGCGCGGCCCGGCAATCTCAATGTAACCGGTCTCATAAATATCCGCAAGAACGACCGCATTATTCCAGGGAAGACCCCTATGTTTTGCGTATTAGACGCATATTTCACTGGATAGACGTTGCGAAAAACAAAATGTAACCGGTATTATTTCTGCACCACGGTGGGTTTCCCTACCGTGCCGGCAACCCGACCGGGTGCCGCCGGCGCGCGGCACCGCCGCCCCCAGCCACGTCACAGGAGAGATCAGATGGCAATCAAAGGTGTAGAAATTGGCGACGAATACCGTTTCGCGAAGACCGTCGGCGAGACCGACGTCACATTGTTCGCGGGCCTGACGGGCGATTTCAGCGATACCCACATCAACGAGCAGTACATGCAGGAGAAATCCGCCATCGGCCGGCGCATCGCGCACGGCGCCCTGCTGGTGGGCTATATGTCGACCGCGTCCACGATCAGCATCGCGCACATCATCCACCGCACCGATCTCGACGAATTCCCCGTGTCGGCCGGCTACGACCGCATCCGCTTCATCAAGCCGGTGCTGCTCGGCGACACCGTGACCGTCATCTACCGCGTCGCGGAAATCGACGAAGTGAAGCGCCGCAGCACCGCGGACATGGAAGTCGTCAACCAGCACGGCGAGGTCGTCGCGGCGGGCCGCCACCTGATGAAGTGGGCCAGCAAGCTGTCCAACAAGAGCTAGCCCGGGGGCGCGCTGCCGCACCGCTATAATTCGGACAGACAGCGCAAACGGACCGGGAACCGGCCACGCATGGTGAAGACGAAAACGACAATGGAAGATACGGCCACCGCCCGCAAGACCCGCGTGACGAGTGTCACCCTGCGTGACGTAGCGAAATTCGCCGGCGTGTCCTCGGCTACCGTCTCGCGGATGATGAACGCGCCGGAGCTCGTCTCGGACGAACTCCGGGCCCGCATCACCGCCGCGATCAATCACTTGGGGTGGGTGCCCCACGCCGCCGCGCGCGCGCTCGCCACCCAGCGCACGGCGACGATCGGCGCGGTGTTCCCGACCGTCTCCAACGAGCACTTCGCCACCGCGATCCAGGAGTTGCAGGAAGCGCTGGAATCCGCGGGCTATACGCTGCTGCTCGGCTGCTCCCAGTACGATGTCAAGCGCGAACTCAACCAGGTTCGCAACATGCTCGAGCGCGGCGTCGATGCGGTCGTGCTGGTCGGCGAATCGCATCACCCCGATCTCTACTCGCTGCTTGCGCAGCGCAAGGTCCCGTTCGTCAATACGTTTACCTTTCACAGGAACAGCGAGCACCTGTGCGTCGGCGTGGACAATCACCGGGCGTTTTTCGAATTCACCACGTATCTGCTCGGCCTCGGCCATCGGCGCTTCGCGATGCTGTCCCAAACGGCGGATTCGAACGATCGTGCGCTCGCGCGCCGGGAAGGCGTGCGCGATGCGCTCGCGGAACACGGCCTCGGCATTTCGGCGGCGCATATGGTCGAAGGATTCTGGGGCGTGCGCGTCGGCCGCGAACTGTTCTCGCGCGTGATGAGCACGCCGCAGCCGCCGACCGCCGTCATCTGCGGAAACGGCTCGTTCGCGATCGGCGCAATGCTCGAAGCAATGCAGGCCGGCTACGAGATACCGAAGCAACTGAGCCTCGCGGGCTTCGACGACTTCGAGGTCATGTCCGAGCTCCCCATTCCGATCACCACCGTGAGCGTGCCCAGCGCGCAGATCGGCCGCAGCGCCGCGCAGATGATCCTCGCGGAGCTGTCGGGCGGCGAACGCGCGCAGAGCATCGAATGCGAGGCGGAGATCATCATCCGCACCTCGTCGGGGCCGCCGCCGCGCAGCCGAAGCCCGAAGTAAGGCTTCAGGGAACGGGCCGGCCGCGGGCGGCCTCGAGAATCGCGTACCAGTCCTGCCGGTCCAGTGCGATCCGCAGCCCGTCGACGGCGGCCTGCACCGAGTCGAGCCGGCGGCTGCCGACGATCACGTACGGCGCGCCGGGCACGCGGAAAATCCACGCGTAGGCGATCGCCAGCCAGCTCGCGGCGCCATATTTCTGCTGCAAGCCGGCCATGACGCCGCGCACGCGCCGGGCCGCCTCGTCCGTCGCCGAGAACAGGCGTCCACCGCCGAGCGGCGACCAGATCATCGGCGACACCTTCGCCTGCGCGAGGACGGCGAGCATATCGCTATCCAGCGCACCGGTGGCGAACGGGGAGAATTCGATCTGGTTGGTGGCGAGCGCCGTCCTCGCGTGCAGCAGCTCGAATTGCCGCACCGAAAAATTCGACACGCCGAATGCGCGAATCTTCCCCTGCTCGACGAGCGACTGGGCGGCGAGCGCGATGTCATCCATGTTCATCAACGAATCGGGCCGATGGATCAGGAACAGGTCCAGATGGTCGGTCCCGAGCCGCCGCAACGATTGTTCGACGGCTTCGCGCAGATAGGCGGGGCTGGAATCGTAGTACTTGAGCGGGCCTTCGCCGGCCGGCGATGCGGCCGATGACGCGCCCAGCCGGATTCCCGCCTTGCTGACGATCTGCATCCGGCCGCGCAGCGACGGGTCCAGCGCCAAGGCCTCCCCAAAAAGGGACTCGACCGCCCCGCGGCCGTAGATGTCCGCATGATCGAAAGCCGTGACGCCGAGCTCGATGCAGCGGTGCATGAAATCGACGAGTTCGCCGGCGGACATGCGCCAATCGCAAACACGCCACATCCCCGCCACCACGCGTGGCATGCCGAGTTTCGCGAGTGCGTCAGTCGATTCGCCGGACAACCGGTCTTCACTGGATTTTTCCATTTCTGTAAACGGTCTCATAAATCGGATTCAGAGTATCGGTGCGCCTTATTGTCACGTATATACCCCATGAATTCCAATGCTTTAGGTGTATTCCCTGGATTCGTTGAATCGTCGTTGCCTCCTTCAATGAGACCGGTTACATTACCGACTCGATCATAGAATCCGGTTGGGTGGAGACAACATGCAATCTGAAGTTACCTTGCCCCGAAAGACCTCCAAGCGCTGGTACCGTGAAATCACGGCGTCCCAGTGGCGTGTGCTGATTGCCGCATGGGGCGTCTGGGTCAACGATGCGCTGGACTTTCTCGCCATCACCTTCGTGCTGCGCGACATCGCGCGCACCTTTGGCGTCTCTCTCGACACCGCCTCGCTGCTGCTTCTGGCAACGTACGGCGTGCGCTGGATCGGCGGCCTGCTCTTCGGCGGCCTGAGCGACCGGATCGGACGCAAAATCCCGCTTCTCATCACGCTGACATGGTTCACGGCCGGGGCCATCGCCACCGGCCTCTCGTGGAACTTCACCTCGCTGGTGGTGTTCCGGCTGCTGCTCGGCTTCGGCATGGCGCCCGGCTTCTCGCTGGGCGCAGCGATGGTCGCGGAATCGTGGCCGGAGCGCTACCGGGCAATCGGCATCGGCATTCTCGATACGGGCTGGGGTGTGGGCGCGATCGGCGCCGCGCTCGCCTACGAGTTCATCTACCCGGCCTTCGGCTGGCGCGGCATGTTCTTCGTCGGCTTGCCGCCGGCGCTGCTGCTCGCGCTCTTCATCATCTTTTTCGTCCCCGAATCCGCGGCGTGGAAGGAAGGCCGGACCAAGTCCAGCACGCAGGGCCAGAAGAATCCTGTTGCCCAGCTCTTCAAACGCTATCCGGGCCGCGTCGCCTATCTCGCGCTGCTGATGTTCGTGCTGTGCTTCGGGTCGTGGCCGTTCCAGGCGCTGCTGCCCACGTATCTGCGTTCGCTGGATTTCCCCGCCGGCTTCGTCAGTTCGGTGGCCATGGCCTCCGCCGTCGGTCAGATCTTCGGCTTCGTGGCATCGGGCTTCATCGCCGAACGAGTCGGCCGGCGCCTCGCGATTGCGCTGATGATCGGCCTCGGTTCGCTATGCGTGGCCGGCGTGGTCATGACCGCCTCCAACACGCTGCTTGCGCTGGCGTGCGCCTTCCTCAGCGGATTCTTCCTCATCGGCTCGTCGGGCATCTGGGGCACGATCCTGACGGAAAACCTGCCGCGCGACGTCCGTGCCTCGGGGGTGGGCTTTCTCTACAACTTCGGCGTGATCGGCGGCGGTCTCGCACCGTTCATCGTTCTCTCGACCATGCATCGCCTGTCCCTGTCCATGGCTAACGGCATCATCGCCTTCACCATCGGCGCCGCAATTCTGGGCATGATCCTGCTGCGTTTCGCACGAGAAACGAAGGGTATCGATCTCGCGCAAATCGATATGGAAAGCTGACGAGCGTCTGGCCGACATAAGTCCCGGCCGATCCGACAGGTATCGCCACACGACAGCACACCGGGGGGAACCCAATGGCAACCTTGGAGAGCAAGGCAGGAATCCGGATCAACACCGACAGCACCGGTGCCGGCATCGTTCTCATGATTGTCACGACGGCGGTATTCGCGGCCAGCGATACGACCGTGAAAGTCATCGGCTCCACGGTTCCCCTTCTGGCGCTGCTCTGCGTGCGCTATCTGTTTCAGGTGATCGCGTTAGGCATCTGGCAGGTGCGGCGCGATCTCCCGGGACTCTTCCGCACCGGAAGCCTGCCCCTGCAGATGGCGCGCTCGTTGCTGCTGCTCAGCAATACCGCCTGCACATTCGCGGGCCTGAGGCATCTGCCGCTGCCCGTCACCACCTCACTCGCCATGCTCGCACCGCTGATCTCCACGCTGCTGGCGGCGCTCGTCCTGAAAGACGACGTGCCGCTGCGCAAATGGGCGATGGTCGCGCTCGGCTTCATCGGCATGTTGCTGGTCGTGCGGCCGGGGAGCAGCCAGTTCACGTGGACCGTCCTGTTCCCGATCGGCGCGGCCACGAGCTTCGCCTGCTATCAGGTCGTATCGAGCCATCTGTCGCGCATCGACGATCTCAACACGACGAACTTCCTGACCGCGCTCGGCGCGACCGTGGTACTCGGCGTGTTCCTGTGGCTGGGCCGGCATGACATGCTCCCGGCGCTGGCTCGCGTGCAGCCGAAGAGCTGGCTGCTGGTCGCGCTCATGTCGAGCGTGGCGACGGCGGGTCATCTGCTCATGTTGCAGGCGCTCAAGCGCGCGCCGCTCTCGCTGCTGACGCCCTTCGCTTACGGGCAGCTGGCATTCGCGGCGGTTTTTAGCTGGCTGATATTCGGTCAGACACCGGACCTGTGGACGGCCATCGGCATGTGCGTGATCGCGGCGAGCGGCATGGGCACCGTGCTCATGCGCAAACAGAGCGCCGCGCGATGACTGCCGATCTGTTCGATGCTTCGTTTAATGCGTCGCTTAATGCTTCGTTTGACGGCAGGTTCGAGAGCCTATGCGGCAACCATCCGGCTGGTCGAGGCGACCTGACTGGAACGAATCCGCAACGGCCAGAAGGAAGCGAGTTCGGTAGCGGTTTGCAGCACCAGCGGCGCCATTTCGCCGACCCGCTCCTCCGTCATGCGCGCACTCGGCCCTGCGATGCTGACGACGCCGAGCGCCGCGCCACCGCCAGCGGGACGAATCGCCGCCGCGATCGCGCTGACCCCGGGCTCCCCTTCGTTGACCGCGAGGCCATAACCGCGGCGCTTGGTGGCCTCCAGTTCCTTCAACAAGGCATCCAGCGAGCGGATAACGTTCGGACCATATTTTTCGGCTTCCCCGAAGCCGACACGCAGCACGTTTTCCACGGCCTGCTCGAGAGGCAATGTGGCGAGCCACACCTTGCCGGTGGCCGTCGCATGCAATGGCACCGTGTTGCTGCCGAGGGTCGGCTGATAGAGAAGCCCGCCCGTTGCGCCTTGCGCGTGCGCGACCCAGGTCAACGAAGCGCCGTCGACCACGGCCAGCCGGACGAACTCGCGCGACTGGCCGGCGAGGCGATCCACCAGCGGCTGGCAAATATCGGGGATACCTGTCGCGACGAAAAACTGCTGCCCGAGGATCGCGAGGCGCATTGTCAGCCGATAGAAGCCGGTCTCCGCATCCTGCTCGGCCCATCCCAGGTCGACCAGCGTCGCGAGCAATCGATGCGCGCCGCTTTTGGCCAACTGCAACCGCGCTGCGATTTCGCCGAGCGGCATCGCAACGGCACCATCGGCGAGCAGTTCAATGATGTCCAGGCAGCGCTCTGCGGGTATGTGAGACATATGAGTACCGGTCAAAAAGATGAATGACGCGCGGCGTGCTGACTGATGTCGATGAAGCCGACGCCTCCAACGACGGGGCCATCGGAACGGCCGATATTAACATTGCCTCGCGCACGGCCCCCGGCGAACGGGAGCCTGCGAAGCCCTGTCGAATACGGCCGACGGGTTCAGCGTTCCGCCGCCGGCGAAGGTAGTCGGCAAATCTCCAGCGAATAAACCGCGCCATCCGGGCGCACCGTTGCGCCCAGGTCTGCGAGCTTGCGTACGTCGACGAGATCGCGGGCGCTTGCAGCGGCCTGCGGCGTGGTCGTCTCGATCAGCACGACCCACGCCGGCACGTCGAATTCACGCGTGTCGGACTCGGCCGTGTTCAGGTAGCTGCCCGGCTGGTCGGCCATATACAGATGACAGGCGACCACGCCGGTCAGCGTGGCGATGCGCGGAAACACGTCCGCGCAGAAGTACTCTTTCATTGCATCCGCTTGGGCCGCGGCGACGTCCACGCGCAGCGCAAGGGCATAGCCGCCGCTGCTCGAACCGAGCGAATGCACGATCCGGCACACGGCTCGCGACGTGTTGCGGAAATAGCGCAGCGTATCGACCGTGGCCGGCGTCGGATTGTTGAGCCGCTCCAGATAGGTCGGCGAGACGACCACATCGAGGTCCGCCGCTTCGTACAAGGTCAGCCATTCGGGCGAATGGCCGGGGCAAATGTAGCGCCGTCCGCGACGAAATCCCGGAATGGAGAGACGCTCCGGAATATGCTCCCGGTCATGCCACGCATAGAACGGGTCGAGTCCCGACGGGTCGACGTCGTTCCAGATAAAAACAGCGCCGTCGCCGAGCATTGCGCCGCTCGTGGTTTGAACGTCCCCAAGGGGCAAGGCTGCATGCTTCAGTTCGCTCATGATGTCAACCTGGTTCAGTGATTGTTTCAGTGGCCGCTTCAGTGCCCAATAAAGGACGGCGAACGCTTCGCAAAAAATGCCGCGACGCCCTCATGCAAATCGTTGCTGTCGAATATCTTCTGCTGGGCTACGGTCGACATCGACAGGCCCGCATCCAGCGGCAAATCCTGCGCGGCATCGGCCAGTTCCTTGCCGAGCCGGTTCGATACCGGGCCTCGGGCGACGATAGTCCGCGCCATGTCGTAGGCGAGGTCCAGCGCCGAACCGTCGCGCGCAACGCGGTTCACGACGCCCCAGGCCTGCGCCTGGTCGCAGTCGATGGTCTCGCCGGTGAACAGCATTTCTTTCGCGCGCGCCGGACCGATCAGGCGTGTCAGCCTCACCGACCCGCTGCCGGCCAGGCCGCCCAGTCGCGACTCGGTCAGCCCCATGGCGATCCCATGCCGCGCCACGCGCAGATCGCAGGCGAGAGCAAGCTCGAGCCCGCCGCCGAGCGCCGCGCCGTCGAGCGCCGCGATGGTCGGCATGGGCAGGCGTGCCAGCCGCCGCAGCACCATGTCCTCGAAAAGGATTTTGAATTCGCTGGCGTTCTCGCGAAGATGCGCGAATTCCTTGATGTCGCTGCCCGCGCAAAAAGCGCGTGCCTGACCGCCGTGCACGATCAGGCAGTGAACGTCGTCACGAACCGCGATTTCCGATAACGCGTGGTTCAGCGCACGCAACAGTTCGTGGGTGACCAGGTTGAGCGGTCCGTGGTGAATCCCGAGCGCGGCGATCGCTCCATCCACGTCGAGGGTGACCAAGCGACTCGCGTTTTCCGTTGCAGTGTTCATCTTGCTTCGCTCATGTTGTCCGGCTCATGTTGCCCATTGCAGCGCACAGGTTCAGGAAGCGTGCGTGCCGGCCTTCGGAACCCCAATGCCGTGCAGCACGCCCATGCGTTCGAAGTGCCCATAGATGCGGTCCACGTAGGCGGCGAATTCCGGCGCATCGCCAAGCACGATCGGTCGCGGACGCGGCAGATCCACCACGATCTCGTCCACCACTTCGCCCGGGCTCGGACTCATGACGAAGATGCGGTCCGACAGGCCGACCGCCTCTTCCACGCTATGCGTGATGAAAAGAACGGTAGGCCGGCGGCGCAGCCACAGCGCTTCCAGATCCATCCGCACCTGGAGTCTCGTCAATGCATCGAGTGCGCCGAACGGTTCATCCATGAAGATCACGGACGGGTCGTGAACCAGGGTTCTGACCAGCGAGACACGCTGACGCATGCCGCCCGACAACTGGCGCGGATACTTCTGCATCGCATGCGTCAGGCGCAACTGCTCGAAAAGCTCCTTCGCGCGCGCCTCGATCTTTTTCTTCGGCAGTCCGCGTATATCGGCCTGCAACATCACGTTCTCGAGGGCGGTGCGGAATTCGAGCAGCAGGTGATCCTGAAACGCAATGCCGACGTCGGTGATCGGTTTGGTCACGGCTTTCCCGTTGACCAGAATCTCTCCCCGGCTTTGCTTGAGCAGCCCCGCGACCATCAACATCAAGGTACTTTTTCCGCAACCCGACGGCCCCACGATCGAGATGAACTCTCCCGGGTTGACGTCGATGTTGACTTCTTTCAACGCATGAAACGGCTTGTCGCTTTCTTCGCCAAATGTTTTCGCTACTTGCCGAATGCTAATAGGCACGCCCGATTGGGCATCCGCCTCCTGCCTGTCCGCGACTTGCCTGTTCATCACGTTTGCTCCTGACTGGCCGAGGGCGACGCCGTACTGGCCGCAACGGCGGAGAGGGGGACCCTGGACACCAGCAAGGCCTTTTTGCCCTTCTGGACCACGCGGCCGTCCTGATCCACGATCTCGACGTCGAAGGTCGCGATCGCTTGCGTGGGCCGCGACTTGCTCTCGCGAAGTTCGCAGATCTGATAGTTCACGAAGATGGTGTCGCCGACGAAGATGGGATTGAGGAACTTCCATTCGCTAATGCCGAGGAAGGCAATCGCCGTTTCGCGCAGCTCGCCCGTGCGTGCCCACATCAAACCGTGCGCATAGGCGAGTCCGAGCATGCCGTGAGCGACACGGCGGCCGAACTGGCTGTTCTTTGCGTACACGTCGCTGGTGTGAAGCTCGGAGAAGTCGCCGGTGAGACCCGCGAATCCCACGAGGTCCGCATCCGTGATCGTTCGTCCGGGGCTGCGGAAATTCATGCCGACGTAGAGATCGGTGTAACGCAGTCCAATGTTCCGTTGTTCAGTCATAGTAGCCTCTGGTTTATTTGCAGGGACGCAGCGCCGAATCCGGCGGCAGGTAATCGTTCGTGTAATAGCTCTTCGGGTCGCGTCCCTGCGGCAACAGCCCCACCTGAGACAACTGATCCTGTGTCTTCACCCACAGCGCGTCTTCCGCCTTGCCCACGTACTTCGCGCCGCCGCTGCAGAACAGCGGAGCGACGGCGGCCATCTCGGCGGTTGCCGTCTTCTCGCTCATGTTGGGAAATACCTTCTTCAACGACTTGACTGCCTTCGCCGGATCGTTGAGCGCGGTGCTCCAGCCCTTCAGGCTGGCCGCAATGAACTTCTTGACGACGTCCGGGTTTTCTTTCAGATACGTGTTATTGGCGAATATCGACGTGCTCACGGTCGGAACGCCGTAGTCGGCAAAGCGGAAGTTGTTCAATTGCGCACCCTGCGCTTCCAGTTGAATCTGGTATGAGTCGACCGAGCCCAGAATGGCGTCGACCTGGCCCTGCAGCAGAGTCGGCACCAGCGACGTAAGCGGCATGTTGACGAGATTGACATCGGATTCCTTGAGTCCGTTGGCTTTCAGGAACAACGGGAGCATCGTCGTCTGCGACGAGCCGGACGGCACGCCGACCCGTTTGCCGACCAGATCCTTGATCGATTTGATGCCCGACTTTTTCAGTGCTGACACTTCATTCGGATTGGACTGATAGAGCGTGGCGACCACTTTCATCGGCGCCCCCTTGGCAATGAGCTGGCTGACGGCGACCGCGTCGGCATAGGCGATCTGCGCCCGATTGGCGGCGACCAGTTGAGCCGTGGTGGCCGAGCCGTTGCCCTCCACCAGCGTGACGTCGAGGCCGGCGTCCTTGTAATAGCCTTCCGTCAGCGCGACCGCGAAGCCGGCGTTCGGACCGCCCGCCACCCAGTTCAACTGAAAAGTAACGGGCGTAGCTGCGGCTGCGGTGCCAGTGCTACCCATGACCAGGGCCGAGGTTACGGCTCCGGCGGCGACCAGATTGCGAATAAATCGGTTCATCGTTGTGTCTCCTTATTTTTGGATCGAACTCGGACCGTGTCCGGTTGTTGAGTCGTACTGGCTTGTGCGCCTGCTTGTGTGCCGGCTTCTGCGCTTTATTGCTTGCTGCGTTGCCACGGCGTCATGGCCCACTCCGCAAACTCGACGATGTAGTTGATGGCAATACCGATCACTGTCAGCACGGCGATGACCGCGAACGTCAAACCGATGTCCATCGTGCTGGTACCGCGCAGCAGCACGTAACCCAGGCCCTTGTTCGCGCCGACGAACTCGGCGACGATGGCGGCCGTGGCGGCGATGGTCGCCGAGGTCTTGATGCCAGAGAAGATGACCGGCAGTGCGGCGGGAAGACGCAGATAGCGGAAGGTTTGCCACGAGCTGGCGCCCATCGACTTCGTCAGATACAGCAGACGGTTATCGAGAATCTGAAAACCGCTCATGCTCGCCAGCAGCAACGGGAAGAAAGTCATCAGCACGGTCAGCAGAATCTTCGATTCGATACCGAAACCGAGCCATACGAGGAACAACGGAGCAACGGCGATTTTCGGCACGAGTTGCAGGAACATCAGCGGCGGATAAACCACCTGCTTCGCGATCGGAGACAAGGCGATGACCAGCCCGAGCGGAATGGCGGTCAGAATCGTCAGTCCAAAACCCCACACGATTTCGGCAACCGTGACGAGGGAGTTGTCCCACAGCTGAGGCACTTCCTCGATCAGACGCGAGAACACCAGACCCGGCCCGGGCAAAACATAGGACGGAATATCGAAGAGCCGCACCACTGCGGCCCAGAACGCGACGATGGCGACAAACGTCAGCGGCGGCAGCAAATTCCAGCAGATGCGCTTCAGCTTGCGCATCCCTCGCGACGGCCCGGCAGTCGAATTGCCGGCGCGGGCGGATGGGTCTTCGCTGGTGCTGCTTACGCCATCGACCTGGCGCGACGATACCTTGAGTGACATGCCGTCTCCTCTCTGATGGATAGAGTGCGATGCAGGTTTAGCCGATCCCTAACCAGAGCAGCGCGACAGTTGGGATTCATGCCTGAAACGTTGCGGTGTTGCGGTGCCGTGTCAGCCCATGAACAAAGATGCTATGACGTTCTTTGATTGAACTCTATTCCATCTTGAGAAAAACACCTCTAGGGAATTCCACCTAAGGGAAGCCGCCGACTGTCCTGGCGGGGTGTTCAGGCGAATGTCCAGGCAGAGGTGCAGGCGGATAGACAGGCCGGTTGGGGTCTGATTTCAGGCAATTGGGGCGGGATCGTGATGGGGCGCGAGCGCGCTTTGGCTTTGGCGGGATATTGAGGACGGCCTCGCCCGCTATTGGATTTGTACGTAGCAGATAACGGAAATCTTCTAAAGCCGCATGCCGGATTTGGCGACATCGAACACAGGGGTTGCATTCGAACCCCGCACACACAGGCAATCGCAAGCTTGAATGCCAGGAGCATCGAATTTGCACCGAGCTCTTTCACGATGCCCAATGGGATAACCGATAAGGCGTAACTGATCAATACGATCGCCAATGAATTCCGTCCAACCCTCACGCGCACTGAAGACTAGGCTGCACACAAAATTGCGACCACACGCGCAACCTGGTGCCCTGTTTTTTTAAAGTGTGGAATAAATAAGAACGACCGCCGATGGTGCCGCGTCATCACGCAGAAAGTCCCGCATCACCATCAGTCAGCTGCATGAAACGCGAAATAGCGGAATCCGCTCGTGGCGCCGTCTTCCGATGGTGTGATCTTCGCGCCGATTTCATCGAGAACCTGACGCGTCGAAGAGCGGTTGCTCACGAACGACCATTGCATCGGGTCGACAGATTCGCTGCCGGTCGATTCGCGCGCAGCGGACAGTGCACGGAGCATCGAGTCGCGATCGGGTGAATGGATGGCGAAACCTTCATTCGCCAACGCCGCCGTCGAGATGCCGAGAGCGGCGCATGCTCTCGCTTTCGTGTCCACGTCCTGCGCGTCGACTCTTCTTGACTGTGCCGCAAGCTCCGCGATTTCCGCATCGACAATGACGCCGTGACGCGCGAGAACACGGTTGTCCTGACTCCATGCCTCGGGCGGACAGGCCTTGCTGCCGGGATCGAGCTCGATGAATGGATTGACTTCGGCGGGATAGATCCGGCAGACGCGTGGACGCTTCGTGTACGCACCGCATCGCATGTCCGTCTGCAGAAACGGACACGCCCCTTCGAACGAAGCCACCAGGTTGACGACAATCCGGACCGGAAGCTCGCCACTGGCTGTGGCAAACGATCGCTGCCGCTTATGACGGGCGAGCAGATTATCTTCGGGTGGCTCCTCCGGCCACGGAATCGCCTCGCAGAAGAACTCGACCTCGCCACCATCGCGAAGCCAGACGATCGCTTCATCGATACTCAGTGGCAATCGCAGGTCGTGGCAACACTTTCCGCACATCGTGCAGGCGAAATGAATGGTTTGGCTCATGGCAGGGACGTTGTCGAATTCGGGCTTGTGTGTGCCATGGTAACGTTAGTTCGTTTTTTTCGCGTTTTCTGGAAGACAGGGGTCTGCAGAGACGGCTTATGCAATGTGCGTAAACCGTCATGTTGTTTTGGATTGGGTAGCGAACAGATCGGCTCGGTGTCCAAATACGCAGTCACTTTCTGGTTTTGCGACCTGAGATGCGTGAAGCCATAAACGGCTCAACGACCGGACAAGCAACCTGACACGCAAAATAGTGCCTGGAATCAGGCGCACTGCAACGCCCGCCATCTCCCTGGCAGGTTTTTTTGCGACGGCGTTAATTCTCGTCAATTCACGTTTTTCTTTGCCCTGGACCACTTCCCGATCCTCCATTGTTGAGGCAGTGTAGCGAAGGCGTCGCTCCAGCAAGACTCACCTTTACCGAAATCGCTTCTCTCAACATTAGGATGTCTTAATTAAAATTATTGGGTCACGTGGCATTACCTTGATAGCAATATCGAATACACAGATTCGTGCAATGAGCGCGGATAAGGGAGTGTGAAAACGGCTTATACGGGAAAGTTTGTGGTAAACAATGAGCCTCTATCACCGCTCACTATTGTCGGCCTCGGCACATTTAAAGCGTATTCGGGCGACCATCAATATAAAAATCGCGGCGGATGTACGGCGGTACCTAACGACGGCCCCATACCAGCGGGCAAATACTGGATCGTTGATCGCCCTACGGGTGGCATGCGCTCACAGACTTACGCATGGGCGAAAGATACCTGGAATGCCGCATTGGGCAGTGCGGCCAATCACAATGACTGGTTCGCACTATATCGAGATGATGGCGTCATTGATGATGTAACCTGGGTTAATGGTGTCAAGCGCGGGCAATTCCGGCTGCACCCAGCAGGCAGGCAAGGTATTTCATTGGGCTGTATTACTCTCCCAAGTCATACCGATTTTATGTTTATCCGGCGCGCACTTCTGGGCACCACTACCGTCCCCGTCCGTCATTCGGGGCTTTACGCGTATGGAACGATTGAGGTAGTCGCACATGGCAACACTTGCCCGTAGGGTGTTCAAGATTGCATTGTTTTTTTGCCTATTCGTTCTTTCGGTTCGCTATGTCCGACCGTATCCCTATCCAATGACGGAAAGCCAGCTAGACGTCTGGTGGCGTGCTTCGGATTGGCTCGGCATCCGGGACCCCGAAGATCTTATTTTCGTGGTGTGGGTGACGACAGAACTGATCGTGGCAGTGCTTGCCTATGTGGCGATCATTAGGTTATGGCGGCACTATCGGGCAAAGCAGTAATCACAGCGCATGGTTCGCCCTGTATCTGCATCACTCTGCCCCGTCCGTAATTCGGGCCTTCATGCGTATGGAACGATCAAGGTAGTGACATATGGCAACACTTGTCCGTAGGTTGTTCAAGGTCGTATTGTTTGTCGGCTTGTTCTGTCTCGCCATGCCCTATGTCCACACGTACCCTTGGCCGATGCCTGAAAACCAGTCGGTGATATGGTGGGGTGCGTCGCACTGGCTTGGTGTCCGCGATCCCGAAGATTTGTATTTCGTGGTGTGGGTCACTATTGATCTGCTTGTAGCTGCGCTCGCGTATCTCGCGCTCATGAGGTTATGGCGGCACTATCGGGAAAAGCAGTAATCACAGCGCATGGTTCGCCCTGTATCGGAATAATGTGGCAATCGATGATGTGACATGGATCAATAGTGTCAAGCGCGGGCAGTTCCGGTTGCATCCGGCTGACGGTCAAGGTGTCTTACTTGGCTGTGTCACTCTGCACGCCATACCAATTTTCTGCGTGTCCAGCGCGCACTTCTGCATACCGTTACTATCCCGTCCGCAATGTTGGGTTTCATGCGTATGGAGCAATCGAGGTAATGACACATGGCAACACTTGCCCGTAGGATATTCAAGGTCGCACTGTTTTTCGGCCTGTTTTTTCTATCGATTCTTTATGTCGGCCCATACCACTACGAGTGGACGGAAAGCGAGGCACATGCATGGTGGCGTGCCTCGAATTGGCTTGGCATCCGCGATCCCGAGGATTT
Organism: Paraburkholderia sp. Ac-20342; assembly: GCF_017104985.1. Classification (NCBI taxonomy): domain Bacteria; kingdom Pseudomonadati; phylum Pseudomonadota; class Betaproteobacteria; order Burkholderiales; family Burkholderiaceae; genus Paraburkholderia; species Paraburkholderia sp. Ac-20342. Next base: position 42,904 of record NZ_JAAGPQ010000003.1, read on the forward strand.
GTATTTCGTGGCGTGGGTAACGATTGAACTGATCGTAGCAATGCTTGCCTATGCGGCAATCATCAGGTTATGGCAACAATTTCCTCACATCCTGACCGCGCGGCGCACTACCCGCCGCCGCGCGGCCCCCATCATCAAGGCTTGAACGTATCGCCAAGCGCAACGCCTTCGCGGCGCGGATCAGTGCCGCCTTGCAGCACGGTGGACTGCCCGAGCGTGACACGCATCACCGTGTTGATGCCGCTTGCCTGCGCGGCCGTCGACACCTTATGTCCGAGCGCGGTCAAGCCAGCGATCAGCGGATCGTGCACACCGTTATCCGACAGATCGAGATCCGGGTGTTCGCCGCCGATCGTCGTAGTCGGACTGTTGCTCGCGCCGAAGTCCATCAGGCCGGACGACTGCTGCGCGTCGAGCCCCCAGTCGAGCGTACCGACGAGCGTCTTCACCACGTATTGCGGAATCGTGCCGCCGCCCGGCGAACCGGTCGCCATCACGAAGTCGCCCCTGGAGCCGTCCGGCGCGATCTTGAACACCAGCGTCGGCGCCATCGAACTGCGCGGACGCTTGCCCGGCTGCACGCGGTTCGCGATCAGATTGCCGGCACTGTCCGTCGGGGCCGCGGAGAAGTCGGTCAACTGGTTGTTCAGCAGGAAGCCGTGCGTCATGTGGAACGAACCCATGCTCGACTCGACCGTCGTCGTCGCGGTAAGCACGCTGCCGTCGCCGTCGACGATCGTGAACTGGTTCGTGCCGTGCTCGATCTGATTGGCCGCGACACCGACCGGCACCGCGCCGAGATCGCCCGGCTGTGCGGTGCCCATACTCTTCGACATGCTGATCAATGCCGAGCGGCTCTTCAGATAGGGCTTGTTGAGCAGCGTATCCCAGGTGCCGCCCGGTAGCGGGACGAAATCGGTATCGGCAACGTACTTGTCGCGGTCGGCATACGCGAGCCGCTCGGCTTCTGTGATCAGATGCACGGCGGCAACGGTCGGCTTGCCGCCTTCGAGATCGAGCGCGGTCGGCGGCATCGATTTCAGATCGAAGTTCTCGAGAATCCCGAGCGCCGACGCAACCGCGATCCCGCCCGACGACGGCGGCGGCATCCCGCAGACCCAGTAGGCGCGATACGTCGTGCAGACAGGTTCGCGGACTTTCGCCTGATATCCGGCGAGGTCGGAGAGCGTCGTCTTGCCGGGCGTCAGCGTCGAACCGTCGGCGCCCTTCGCGACCGCGATCTTCGCGACGATATCCTGCGCGATCGGACCGGTATAGAGCGCGTTCGCGCCTGATTGCGACATCTGCGTCAGTGCGTCCGCATACGCCGGGTTCTTCAGGATCGTGCCGAGCGCCTTCGGCGAGCCGTCCGCATTCATGAAATACGCGGTCGCTTCGGCATCACGCTTCAGGCTCGATGCATTCGACGCGATTGCCGCGGCAAGGCGCCCGCCGATCGGAAAACCGTTCGTGGCAAGCGAAATCGCGTCGTCGAACAGGCCTTTCCACGGCAGCTTGCCATGATCGCGTTGCAGCGCTTCGATCAGGCGCGGCACGCCGATTGTGCCGATCGAGCGACCGCTCGCGCGCGCGTTGGGCTGCGGCGTCGAGTGATCGCTCGTGTCGTCGACATATTGCAGATAGTTTTCCGTCGCGGCAGCGGGCGCCGTTTCGCGGCCGTCGTAGGCCTGCAGTGTCTTGTTGCGGCCGTCGTAGTACAGCAGCACGCCGCCGGAACCGAGGCCCGTCGCCTCGGGTACCGTGAGGCCGAGCACCGCCTGCACGGCGACGGCCGCATCGGCTGCCGTGCCGCCCCGTTTCAGCACGGCGCAACCGGCCGCGCTGGCGTAAGCGTTCGAGGTCACGACCATATAGGTTTTTGCGTAGCTCGGTTTGAGTCCTGTCCGGTATCCGGACGCGGCTTCGGGAAGCGACGGATCGCCGGGCTGGTTCGAGCCGACCACGACGGTCGAGCCGTTGTTGTCGACCGCGAGGCAGCTTGTGTCGGCGGTAGGCGGCGACGTCGGAGACGGAGAGGTCGATGGCTGGGACTTCAGGTTATCGGAATCGCCGTTGCAGGCGCTCATCAAGGCAGCGGCGAACAGCACGGAAGCGTAAGGCCGGATCGTGTTGATTTTCATTGTCGAGGTTCGGCGTTGTCGTTCAGGAGATCGGAATCGAGGTGGGGTCTGCCGCTGAATGGTTTCTTAAAATATTAAGAAAGGCAATTGGAATAAATACCACTTACGGGGGAATTACAGCAATCGCCTGCGGTGCCGGCCACAACCCGCCGATATCTCGTCGCCGTCCGCATCGCGGCCCTTGCCGATACCCAACGCGACCACACGCTCTGCCGGAAACAGAGGCCCGGCTACCCCGGCTTCGCGTTAACACGGACATTTCCACAAGGAATGGTTCTATTCCCGACGCTTGATGGCCGAGGGCGTTCTCCTGCTCCACACTATCCGAAGGCGGCGACGAATCTGTCGGGACGAATCTGTCATCGCCCATCACTTCGCATGCCTTATCGAATAACAACGAACGAAGGAGACACATGAAAAAGATCGTTTTATCCGCGCTGATTGCCGGTCTGTCACCCTGTCTGTCCCATGCGCAATCCAGCGTCACGCTGTATGGCGACATCGGCGCAGGCGTGCGCTGGGTCAATAATCAGAAGGGCGGTAGCACAGTCATGTTCAACAACAACATCCTCGCCGTGAATCGTTTCGGCCTTTACGGCAAGGAAGACCTCGGTAATGGCCTCTCTGCGATCTTCAAGCTCGAAAACGCCTTCAACAGCGGAACCGGCGCCTTGAAGAACGCCGGCGTGCTCTTCTCGCAGGCAGCGTTCGTCGGTCTTTCAAACGACTTCGGGCGGCTGACCTTCGGCCGCCAGGTCAGCGCGAGCGAGTACTTCGCCACGCTCGTCGATCCCACCGGCGGTCAGGCACAGTCGCTCGCCATCCAGCCCAACGCGCTCTACTTCTTCAACTACTTCACCGACGACACGCGCTTTAACAACACGATCAGCTATATCGGCCACGCGGGCGGCTTCCACTTTGGCGGCAGCTATTCGCCGGGCGGCGTCGCCGGCAATCTGCGCTCGGGCACCAATGTCTCCGGAACCGCCATGTACCAATGGGGGCCGGCACTCGCCGGCTTCGGCTATCAGAAGACCTGGAGCGCGACCGCGACGCAATGGGCTCAGACCTTCCACACCGGCGGCTCGCTGCAACTCGGTCCTGCGCGCCTCTACATGAGCTACGCCGATTTCAGCGTAAGCGCCGCCACCGAAGGCCAGCCCACCCGGCGCGATCATATTCCGAGCATCGGCGTCATGGTCGTGGCCACCCCCGAGCTGCAATTTACGGCGGCCGCGTACTACGACAGCGCCCGTCATCTCGCCAACGCCCAGGACGGCAGCGGGCACAAGGTCACGACCTTTGCCATCGCCGAGTACTACCTCTCGAAGCGCACCGAGCTTTACGCCGAAGCCGACTACAACGGCTTCTCCGGCGCCTATCGAACCGATGCCCTGAACATCGCGGGGCTCGGCATGCGCAGCGGCGCAAGCTCGACGACCGGCGTCACGCTCGGCCTCATGACACGGTTCTAGGTAGTTTTGCCGCGCCTTTCCTTACTCTGCACTCACACGTCACAACATGAAGATATCCACTCGCATCCCATGCATCGCCGTCGCGGTGATGCTCGCCGTGCTCAGCGACTGCGCGAGCGCCCAACCGGCTGCCGCTGAGGCCGCGCCCTCGTCCGCGACCGGCACGAAGGCCGCCGCAAGCGACGCCAAAGCCGCCAGGGCCGCGAACCGCAAGCTCGCGCACCGCGTGGAAAACGCGCTGGCGCGCACGCGCGGCCTGAACTCCGCGCGCATCATCGTGACAGTACGCGACGGACACGTCACGCTCTCCGGCGCCGTGAACTACAACGAGCAGATTACGTTCGCGGTCGAGGCCGCGCGCAAGGTTGAAGGCGTCATCGACGTCGATAACCGCATTCGCGTATCGGGCGCCTCGCTCTGACGGTCGCATCCGGCTGCGCGCCGGATGCGCCTGCACGACATCACGGCTCGACGACGTTAAAACGTCCGTCGGGCTTTTCCAGCGTCTTGAGGAACGCGCCGAACAGCGCCTTGGTGCCTTCGAGCACGATCTCGCCTTCCGCCAGAGCGGCACCGAACTGCGTCTGGCCGAGCAGAATGCGGTCGAGCGTGGCACGCGTCATGGCGATATCCAGGTCGTGGCCTTCGCGATGCGGCGTAGCCGACCAGGTCAGCGCGCCATGCTTCAGATACAGCGCATAGCACGCATCGCGGTCGGTGAAACGCCACGTCATGCGAATGTCGAGCGTCTGCGCCTTGAGGCCGTCGACCATCACGGCCAGGTAGTCGAAAAAAGCGCCATCGCTCAGCACGCGCACGAGGTCCTGGCTGCGCATGATCTGCCCAGCCCCGGCTCCCACGCCTTCGCGCAACTCGCGCGCGCCAAGCAGGTAGGCATTGCGCCACGTCGCGGATTCCGCCTGAAAGCCCATCTGTTCGAGCGCCGCCGCGCCCAGTTCGCGCGCCTCGCGCAGCGTCGGCTGCGCGAACACGAGGCGGTTCATCACCTCGGCGACCCAGCGATACTCGCCGCGCTCGAAATCGCGGCGCGCGCGTTCGAGCATCGCCTCGGCACCCCCCATGTACTCCACGTAGCGCGGCGCGGAAAGCTCGTCCGGCAAGGCGTGCAGATGCGCCGGATTGCCGTCGTACCAGCTCAGGTAGCGCTGATAGATCGCCTTCACATTGTGCGACACCGTGCCGTAATAGCCGCGCGTATGCCATTGCGCGGCAAGCGTATCGGGCAGCGTCATCCGTTCGGCGATTTCGGCGGCGGTTCCGCCGCGATTCATCATGCGCAGCGTCTGGTCGTGCAGATACTTGTAGAGATCTCGCTGCTGTTCGAGAAAGCGCGTGAGGCGCGCGGTGCCCCACGTGGGCCAGTGATGCTGCGCGAACACGACGTCCGCGCCGCCCGCGTAGCGTTCGAGCGCCTGATGCAGATAGCGCGACCAGGCCTTCGCGTTGCGCACCTGCGCGCCGCGCAGCGGACACAGGTTGTGCAGCGTGCGCGTGCCGTTCTCCGCCACGTTCAGCGCCCGCAATTGCGGAAAGAAGAAGTGCATTTCGGCAGGCGCCTCGCTATCGGGCGTCAACTGAAACACGATCTCGATGCCGTCGATCGTATGTGTTTCGCTTTCCTGATGAATCAGCTGGGTCGGCTCGATGAGTGTGACCGTGCCGTTCGGCATCGTCTTGCCGAGCCCCGCGTCGATCTGGCAGCAGGCATTACGCGCCAGCGTCTGCCCAAACTGGAATTGCGAGCGCCGCTCCATGACCGTGCCCACCATCACGTTTTCCGCGACGGCCTCTTCCATGAAACCCGCCGGTGCGATCACGGCGACCTCGCCCGCGCGCACGCGTGCCTCGTCGACCACCCCTTTCACGCCGCCAAAGTGATCGGTATGGCTATGGCTGTAGATCACGGCCAGAACAGGCCGGCGCGGCCGGTGCGCGTAGAAGAGTTCGAGTGCCGCCTGCGCCGTTTCGCGGCACGTGAGCGGATCGATGATGATGAGCCCCGTATCGCCTTCGATCAGCGTCATGTTCGCGAGATCGAAGCCACGCACCTGATAAATGCGCGGCGTGACCTCGAACAGCCCATGCAGGCGATTGAGCCGCGCCTGGCGCCATAGCGCGGGATGCGCCGTGGGCGGCGCGGTTGCTTCGTCGAGAAACGCATAGTCGGCCATGCTCCAGACGAGCCGGCCATAGGCATCGCGAATCTCGGCGTCGGCAAGCGTGCCGATAAAGCCGCGTTGCGCTTCTTCCATGTCGAGATCGTCGTTCGCGGGCAGAGCCTGCAACGCGTTGCGATGAGCTTGCCGGGTCGCCTCGGTCGCGCGCTGCACGGGCAGATCGGCAAGCGCCGATGAAGTCGGAGTGTTTTGCATGGCGTGATGAAATGAGAGACGCGCAGGACCAGCGGCCGTGCGCCGGGGAATAACCGCGAAAGCGCCGCCGCGCTCAGGACAAAACGGCTTCGGCTTCGCGCACGGTTTGCATGGCGGCGCGCGAGCGCTGCGGGTCGAGCCAGCGCGCGCACAGCACGCCGCAGCCGATCAGCACGAAGCCGCACAGTACGCACGATTGCTCGAAACCTTGCGCCGTGGCCGTCACGCCGTGCGCGTGCTGGATCAGCACGCCCGTGAGCACGGGCGCGGCGAGTCCGGCCAGCGAGCCAATCGCGTTGCTCAACGCGAGGACCGCGCCGCGCTGACCATCCGGTGCGACTTCGCTGAGCATGGCAGGACCGACCGAATACATCGCGAGCGTGAGCCCGCTGCTCAGCGTGAGCATCAGTACCTTCACGAGCGGCCCGAGCGCGGGCAGATACACCGCGAAGCGCAGAACACCGGCCGCCACCAGCGCAATGGCGATAAAGACGCCGCGCGACTTGCGCGACGGCACCCCCGCGCCCAGCAGATGCTGCGAGAACCACGCGAGCCCAAGGCCCATCGGCGTAGTGATCGCGACGAACAGCGCGAAAAGCCGCCCCGAATTCGCCGCGCTGAAGCCCAGTCCGGCCTGGAGATAGTGCGGCATCCACGTGAGGCTCGTAGCGAGCACCCAGTTGGCTGCGAAATGCCCGCAGAAATTGCCGGCCACGGTGCGATCGGCCAGCAGCGTGCGCCAGGGCACGCGCCGCTCGTCGCGCAGGGCGCGCGGCCGTTCGAGCGGACCCTCGGCGCCGAAGAAAAACCAGCACACGCACCACACGAAGCCGAGCGCGGCCAGCACGGCGAAGTTGGCACGCCAGCCCCAGCGCGCGGTGATGACCGGTATCGCGAGGCCGGCAACGAACAGGCCCAGCGCGCTGCCCTGATAGAGCACGGCAGCGGGCAGCCCACGCTTCTGGTCCGGAAACCACTTGTAGAGCGCGTGCAGCGAAACGGGCGACGCCGGACCTTCACCGGCACCGAGCAGCACGCGCGTGACGAGCGCGACCGTCATCGAACCCGCGAAGAGCATCGGCAATTGCAGCAGCGACCACGAAAGCGCCATCAGCAGCAGGATGGCGCGCGTGGCAACGCGGTCCGCCAGCACGCCGCCCACCACGGCGGCAATCGCGAAGAGCCAGTTGAGGCTGCCGCCGATCAGCCCGAACTGCGTGGGCGTGAGGTCGAGGTCGCGCATCATCGGCACGGAGATCATGCCGAACACCACCTTGTCGAGGAAGTTCACCGTCATCAGCAACGCGAACATGATGGCGATCGACCACGCGCGTGCGGGCCGATAGTTGTGGTTGTCTCTGCCGTATGCGGACATCCTTGTCTCCAGTCTTTTTCTCTTGCTCGCCGCCAGGCGGCAGCGCGAACCCCACGGGTTCATCCAGCCTGCTCTTTACCGCTTACGAGCCCTGCGCGCCGCCGGTATCGAGAATCGCGCGCGCAATCGTGTTGCGCTGAATCTCGCTCGTCCCTGTGAAAATGCGGAACATCCTCAGCTTGCGGAACGCCTGCTCCACCGGGTGATGACGCGTCACGCCCACGTTGCCGTGAATCTGCACTGCCTTGTCGGCAATCTCGAAGCAGCGTTCGGAAACGAACACCTTGCACGCGGCCGCCTTCATACGCAGGTCGCCGCCGGCATCCGCGAGCATGGCCGTCTGCGCAATCATGCTTTCGCAGGCCCACAGCGCGGCCGCCATGTCGGCCAGCATGTGCTGGATCGCCTGAAACCTCGCAATCGGACCACCGAACTGCCGCCGGCTGCGCGCGTAATCGAGCGACGCTTCGTACACCGAGGTTGCGAGCCCGAGCATGGTCGGGCAATGTAGCAGACGGTTCACGTTGATGCGCGACATGCCGAGCTTGAAGCCGTTACCCGCGCCGCCGAACAGGTTGGCGCGCGGCACGCGCACATTCTCGAAGCGGATGTCCGCGTCGATATGCTGGCCCGACATCGGCACGTACGCCTGCTCGACCGTCACGCCCGGCAGATCGAGATCGACGAGCACCGCGCTGATGGCGGGCGGCGTGGCCGTGGCATCGGTCACGCACATCACGATTGCGAAGTCCGCGAACGGCGCCCCGCTGATGTAGTGCTTGTGGCCGTTCACGATCAGATCGTCGCCGTCCGCCACGGCGCTCGTCGCGATGCTCTGCGCGTCCGAGCCCGAATGCGGCTCGGTCAACGCGAAGCAGGTCGACTTCTCGCCGCGGATCACCGGCATGAAGTAACGCTGCAACTGGTCCGGCGTCGCGTACTTGAGCATGTTGCCCACACGCGGCGGCCCGCCCAGATCGCCGAGCACGTGCATCGCGAGCGAGCAGCCGCTCGCCGCGAGATCGGCTTTCAGCGCGCACTGCTGCAGAATCGAAAAGCCCTTGCCGCCCAGTTGCACCGGCAGGCACGCCGAGTAATAGCCGAGTTCGGCGGAACGCCGCCACACGCGCCGCAACACGTCCTTCGGCCAGACGCTCTCCGAATCGAGACCGAGTTCGCGCTCCATCGGCGTGAGTTCATCGGTCACGAAATGGCGAATGCCCTCGCGCGTGGCGTCGAATACCGCGTCGCCTACCTGTTCGAACATCATGGGGAATCCTCAGTTGATGCGCCGCTCCGCGCCTTGCCAATACTGTTCGCGCACGATCTTGCGCGCGATCTTGCCGCTCGCGTTGCGCGGCAGTTCCGCGACGAAACTGATCGAGCGCGGCAGCTTGTAGTCGGCGAGCAGGCTGCGACAATGCGCGACCAGCGCGTCCTGATTCGCCATACACTGCGGCTTGAGCACCACCGCCGCTTTCACGCCCTCGCCCCAACGCTCATCGGGCACGCTGAACACACAGGCTTCGAGCACGTCGGGATGCTGATAGAGCACGGCCTCGACCTCGGTCGGATAAACGTTGAAGCCGCCCGAAACGATCATGTCTTTCTTGCGGTCGACCAGATACAGGTAACCGTCTTCATCGGTGCGCGCGAGATCGCCCGTCATCAGCCAGCCGTTCACGAGCACTTCGGCCGTGAGGTCGGGTGCGCCCCAGTAGCCCTTGAAAACGTCCTCGCCGCGCACCGCAATCTCGCCGACTTCGCCCGCCGCCAGCGGCCGCCCGTCTTCGCCTAGCACGCACACTTCGGTCTCGCCCATCGGCCGCCCGCACGAGGCGAGACGTTCCGGCCGCTGCGCAATCGCATACGCGTGGTCCGCAATCGTGAGACGCGTGACGCCCGAGGTCGATTCGCTCGCGCCATAGCCTTGCGAGAGAATCGGCCCGAAGCGCGCCCACGCTTCCTGAATGCGCGCGGGAGCCATCGGCGCGGCGCCATACGAGAGCGACTTCAGCGCGCTCAGGTCGGTGTGCGCGAGCGCGGGCTCGTTGAGCAGCATGTTGATCATCGCCGGCACCATGAAGACGTGCGTGACGCGTAGCCGTTCGAGATCGGCGAGAAATTGCGCGGTCTCGAATGCGTCGAACAGCACGAGCGTGGCGCCGCAATAGAGAAACGGCTGCATGAGCATGCCCGACGCGTGCGTGATCGGCCCGACGAGCGCGAGCCGGTCACCGGGGCGCGGCTGCGTGTCCATGCCAATCAGCAGCTTGCGCAGCGACGCCATGCGGTTGCCGTAGCTTTGCATCGCGGCCTTGATCTTGCCGGTCGAACCCGACGAGAAATGCAGCACGGCGAGATCGTTCGCGTGACTGGCGAAATCGGGCGCGTGCGACGCGGCCCGGCCCAACAGCGCTTCGTAATCGACATAGCCTTCGGCGCCGCCGATGGCGATGAACGTCTCGACGCTCGCAAAGCCCAGTGTGGCGCGCGTATAGCCCGTATAACCGCGGCCCGCGATCAGCACGCGCGGCGTGCAGTTTTCCACCACGTCCGACGCTTCGGCCGTCGTAAAGCGCGGATTGAGCGCCGCTTTCACGAGACCCGTCTTGTACAGCGCGCTTTCGATCTCGACCAGTTCCGTGCAGTTGCGCGACTGCACCGCCACGCGGTCGCCGCGTCGCAGACCAAGGGCGATAAGCGCGTGCGCAAGCTGGTTCGAACGCGCCTCGAGTTGCCGGTAAGTGAGCGGGCGGTCGCGATGGATCACGGCGGGCACGTCACCCCAGAAGGCCGCCGCGCGCCGCAGAAAATACGGAAAGCTCATTCAGGTCTCCAATGAATGTCGAGCCAGTGTGTAAGATATCGCTCATTCCCGCAATGAAGCGGTGGCTATAAACCCATAACCAAGGGGAATGGCATGGAGACACGCGATCTGGACTATCTGCTGGAAGTCCGTCGCTGCGGCAGCATCGGCAAGGCCGCGGAAGCACTCGGCATGAGTCAGCCCGCGCTGACCAAAGCGATCAAGCGCATCGAGAATGAAGTGGGCCAGGCGGTGTTTCATCGCGGCCCGAACGGCGTCGCGCTCACGCCTGGCGGCGCGGTGTTCGTCGAGCGCGCGCAGCGTATCGCGCTCGAATACGAAGACGCGCTCAAGGAACTGCGCGCGATCCAGACCGGCGAGCAAGGCATTCTGCGCGTGGGCTATTCGCCCACGGTGCCCGACTCGATCGTGCTGCGCGCCTGCCGGCAGTTGATGAACGAGCGCCCGGCCGCGCGGCTGCGTCTGCGGCGGCGGCTCGCGAACGACCTGTTCACGCTGATGAAGGCCGGCGAACTGGACATGGCCGTCGCGCCCGAGCCGCCGGACATGAGCAAGGAGTTCGACACGCTGCCGCTCTTTCGCGATCGTCTGCATGTGATGGCCGACGAATCGCACCCGCTGCACCGCAAGACGCGGCTCAGGCTGCACGATCTGGCGAATGAGGAATGGTTGCTGCCGGGCATGAACATCCCGCTGCGCCGCCAGGTGAACGACGCTTTTCGCCACCAGGGATTGCCTGAACCGGCGTTGCGGGTCGAAACGGACTTCGCGATTCCCGCGCTGCTCGAACTGGTGCGCGGCTCGCGCATGCTCTGCATCGCGGGCAATGCGACGGCCAACTCGCAGAGCGGAATCTTGCCTCTGAATGTCGACGAGACCGAGTTGAATCTCGCGCGCAACGTCGGCGCGGTGTTACGCACGGGCGGCTATGTCTCGCCGCTCGCGCAGCGGCTCGTGGAGTTGCTGCAACGCGCGCGGCCGCACGCGGGCCGGCTTGTGCCGATGGAGTGAGGTTGCGCGGTCGATTGCAAGCGGATATGCGATGGCAATGCGATCGGAAAACTAGCGGTGGTCTCGTGAACTGATTGAACGGGCTGAACTGACCGGGTTGGCTGAGTTGAGTTGCAATACCCCCGTTATTCGCTACCCGCCCCCGGTGGCCGTGGAAGTACCAGAACCACCGAGAATCCACCAGACGGGGGCAACGCGAAATGCACGCTTCCCCCGTGAGCCTTCATCACCTCGTCGACGATCGCCAGCCCAAGCCCGGAACCCGCGCGCGTTCCCTGCCCCGTTTCGCCGAGCCGCGAAAACGGGCGCAGCGCGGCATCCCAGTTCTCCGGCGCAATGCCCGGCCCGTTATCGGTAACGGTGACGTGGAGCGTGTCACCGTGGCCGGCTATCGATACGTCGATGGTATCGGCCTTCCCGTGGAGCAAGGCATTGTGCAGCGCGTTGGAGATCGCTTCCTGCAGACTGATCGCGTCCGCGGACAGCCAGATCTGCTTGCAGCCACTCTCGAACGACACTCTCACATCGCGCTCGCCGGCCAGAGGAATGGAGCGCCCCAGTACCTCCTTGACGAGACTCACGAGTTCCACGGGCTGAAAGGGAATGACTTCGTTGCGATGAATCACCATCGCGTGATTGAGCAATTGGCCCGTGAGCCGGCCGACATCCGAGCTGGTCTTGCGCAATGCCGCGAGGCGCGCGGCAACCTGCGCGGGATTCGTTTCGCTGTCGAGCAGTTCGATCTGCGCGTCGAGTCGAGCCAGCGGCGTACGCATCTGGTGCGCCGCGTCGGCGATAAACCGCTGCATGGCGGTAATCCGCTCCGCCAGGCGCGCGATCAGCCCGTTGATCGCGCCGATGATCGCCTGCATCTCGCTCGGCGTTTCGACCGCGACGGGACGCAGGTCGGCCGGGTCCCGCGCGGCGATGATGCTCTCGATCTGCGCGAGGGGCCGCAAACCGCGCCGTATAGCAAGCGCGCTCGCCACGATGGCGAGCGCGCTCATCAGCAGGATCAGTGTCCAGACCTTGAAGCTCATTTCGTTCGTCAGTTGCTGACGCGCGTTGGTTGTCTGCGCGACGGTGACCGATGCCCAGCCCGGCGTCCGTTCTTCCGGCATATAGCGGGCTATCGTCGCGATGCGAACAGGCTTGTTCTGGTATGAGCCGTTCGCGAATACCGGACCCTGCTTCGCCGCCGCGAGATTCGCCGCGCTGTCGAGGTCCGGGTAACCGGCGACCACCATGCCGCGCGAATCGATCACCTTGTAGTACACGCTGTCGTAGCGGGACAGCGTGGACAGTGCCGCGACCGGCGGGCTCAGCGCAAGGACGCCGCCCTGAACGTAAAGGTTCTCGGCAACCTGAATCGTCGCGCCGGCGAGCAGTTGATCGTAGGCGCGCTCGGCCGCGACGCCCGCATAAAACCGGGCGATGATGGCGAGGGCCGCCGCGCCCGTTGCCACGACCAGTGCGATGAAGAGCAACGTGCGGCCGAACAGGGTCCCGGCAAACCGGTCAAAGCGTCGCAATTTGATATCCCACGCCGCGTACGGTGCGAATCTCGACGCCCGCGCCCTGGAGCTTCTTGCGCACACGGGTCACGTACTGCTCCACGGCGTTCGCACTCGGCTCCTTATCGAAGTTGAACAGCAGCGTCAGCAACTCTTCCTTGGAAAACACGCGTTGAGGACGGCTCGCGAGAATCTCGAGCAGTGCGAATTCCTGGCGCGACAAAGGGAGCGGCTTTCTGTCGCACTCGGCCAGCCGGTTGGTGCGGTCGATCACGAGACTGCCGAGCCTGATGAGGTCATGCGCCTGGCCGCTGCCGCGACGCAGCAGTGCCTGGACACGTGCCTCGAATTCGCGGTAGTCGAATGGCTTGACGAGGTAGTCGTCGGCCCCGAGTGCCAAACCGCTCACGCGATCGTCGATTGCCGACCTCGCGGTCAGAAGCAGCAGCGGCGTTGTATTGCCGGCCGCGCGCAGGTTGCGCAGAATCGCGAAGCCGTCGAGCGTCGGCAGCATGACGTCCAGCACGACGAGGTCGAAGGTCTCGACAGCGAGCAGGTTATTTGCGACGCCCCCGTCCATCTCAAGGTCGACCGCGTGACCCAGCCGGCTTAGCCGGCCCCGGATTGCAGCACCGATCTCCGCATCGTCTTCGACGACAAGAATGCGCATGTTGTCTTTCCGGCGCTTAGGTTCAGATTCCGGTTTTCCCGTGATTCATGGCCATTTTTCGAGCGCGGCGCCGGTATTCGACGATGGCCGCACTGCCCCTTCCATGACGCGAAGGCTCATATTGACGCCTTCGGCCCCGTGTCGGATCACGGGTTTTCCCCAAGGCTCGATGTCAGCATTTTCTCAGATTCAGCCGATAACCTGTACTGACCAGATAAGAATCCGATGGAGGAGACAGTCCGATGAAGCCGTCGTTGCGACGCCGTGCGCTCATCGCCGGGGGGCTTGCCGCGTCGATTGCGCCAGCGCTCGCTTTTGCGCGTCCCCGCACGGTTCGCATCTCGAAGGGTTACGGCCTGCTTTATCTGCCGCTCCTGGTGATGGAGAAGCAACGCCTTTTCGAGCGGAATGCCGCACGCCACGGTCAGCAGGCCGTCAACGTCGAATGGGTGCTGCTCGACGGCGGGAACTCGGTCGACGACGCGATGATGGCCGGCACGCTGGACTTCGCGAGCGCCGGTGCACCCGGCTTCATCGAGTTGTGGGCCCGTGCACGCGGCATACCGAATGTGGAAGTGATCGGCATATCGGGGCTATCGACAACCGCGTTGTCGCTCAACACGAACCGGCAACAGATCGTCTCATTGGGCGACTTCACCCAGGCTGACCGGATCGCCGTGCCGGGAATTCGCACGTCGCTGTCCGCAGTCGTGTTGCAGATGCTCGCGGCCAGGTTGCTCGGAGCGCAGCACTTCGCCCGGCTCGATTCCATCACCGTGAACCTGCCTCATCCCGAAGCAATGCGCGCGCTGTTGCAGCACGAACAGGGCATTACCGCGCACTTCACGTCGCCGCCGTTTTCGACGCTCGAACTGCGTCAGCCCGGTATTCACCAGGTCGCGGACTCGGTCGATGTGCTGGGGCCGCTGACGCTGGACGTCGTATTTTCGCCGAAGCGCCTGGTGGACGACGAACCCGCGATGGTATCGGCCTTCCTCGACGCACTGGCCGAGGCGAACCGGCTCATCCGTCAGGACCCCGGCGCTGCCGCCGCGATCTACGTCGCGGCATCGGGCCTGAAGGTGTCGAAGGAAGATGTCGTGCAAATGCTCGGTACGCCGCACACGCGCTTCTCGCTACAGCCGGATCAATTGATGGATTACGTCCAATTCCTGTCGATGGCGGGCACGATCAAGAACAAGCCTCGCGCGTGGCAGGACATGTTCGTCGCGGAGCTCGGCCAATACCCGGCCTAGCGCCCCGGCTGGCGGAGAGTCATTCGATTGCTTGTCCGCGATTTTTCGTCGATACGCGCGACATCCTTTAAGGATGCCGTATCAGTTCATCAACATGAATATCTGGAGGAATACGCGATGAACGCCAATCCGGTCACAGAACAGCGCAATACGGAGGAACAGCAGGTCATGGCAAAGATGTCCCGACATCTTCTGCCGATCCTCGTCGTCATGTTTCTGATTTCATTTATCGACAGACAGAACGTCGGGTTCGCGAAGCTGCAGATGGTTCATAGCCTCGGCATGACCGAAGCCGCATTCGGCCTCGCCTCTTCGCTGTTTTTTATCGGCTACCTGATTTTCGAAGTACCTAGCACGCTGGCGCTGCATCGTTACGGCGCCCGTATCTGGCTTGCCCGCATCATGCTGACGTGGGGCCTCATTACCGTGTTGATGGGCTTCACCACGTCCGTGCCGGTTTTTTACGGCCTGCGCTTCGTGCTCGGCATCGCCGAGGCGGGCTTCTATCCCGGCGTCATTTATTACCTGACGCTCTGGTTTCCGCAAAGCTACCGTGCCCGCGTTCTCGGTGTCTTCACGCTCGGCAGCGCGCTTGCGAACATGCTCGGCTCGCTCGTGGGCGGCCTGCTTCTGAGCCTCGACGGTGCCGCCGGCCTCGCGGGCTGGCAATGGGTATTCATCGCGACCGGGTTGCCTGCCGTGCTCGTCGGGGTTCTTGTGTTTCGCATCCTGCCCGCGTCGTATCGCGAAGCGCGCTTCCTGAACGAGCGGGAAAAGCAGGTAGTCGCCGCGGCACTCGAGCGCGAAAAGCCCGCGAACGCCGTGCACTCGCAACCGTGGAAGGCACTGCTGGACCCGCGCGTCATGCTGTTCGCCGGTACGTACATGCTGATGTCGACGTCCCTGTATGGCGTGACCTACTGGCTGCCGACAATCGTGAAATCGTTCGGCGTGTCGAACACCACGAACGGTCTTCTGAGCATGCTGCCGTGGGCGCTCGCGGTCCTGTTGCTGCTGTATCTGCCGAAGCGGCTGCGTCATGGCAAAAGTATCCTGCGCACGATCGCAATCGTCGCCGCACTCGGCTCGCTCGGTTTTCTTCTCAGCCTGCTGCTGCCCACTACACCGTTGCGCTTTATTGCGCTGGTTCTTGGCGGTGCGTGCATTCCGCTGCTTTACCCGTGCTTCTGGTCGATGCCGCCGCGCTATTTCACGGGTGCCCGCGCA
Source organism: Paraburkholderia sp. Ac-20342 (assembly GCF_017104985.1). NCBI lineage: Bacteria > Pseudomonadati > Pseudomonadota > Betaproteobacteria > Burkholderiales > Burkholderiaceae > Paraburkholderia > Paraburkholderia sp. Ac-20342. The sequence goes on from NZ_JAAGPQ010000003.1 coordinate 58,796, forward strand.
GCCGCGAGCGTCGCGGCAATCAATTCGATCGGCAATCTGGGCGGCTTCTTCAGCCAGAACCTCATGCCGCTCGCCGGCAAGCTCACGGGAACAGCGTTCGGTCCGATGATCGTGCCTATCGCCTGTCTCGCGCTGCTGGGGCTCGGCGCCATCGTGGCCTGGATGCGCGCGGGTGAAGAGCAACTGGCCGTTGCAAGAGCCTGAACGAGGCTCGATGTCGAACCACGAAGCCGATACGAGCGACGACGTTGTGTCGCCTGCCATGCCGCCTCGATTTGCACGCTCGGTCCGGATACGGTGAGCGCGTGCGGATCGAGGCACAATGATCGAACCCACGGGCGCCTGTGTTCCTGGTGTGACCCAGGCGTGCCCCAGGTGTGAAGGTGCGCACCACTCGCCAGCGTACGGTCGGAAAATCGCCCGACACAGTGCTGCGCACATAGCAGCCGGCGTAACGTCCGGCCGCCCGTGGCCACTTATTTTCCCCCTCTCTCCACGCCCCGATCTGCGCGAACTATCTCGCGCACGATGACGCACGCGGCGAGTCCCGTCGCTCATACCACTCGGCATCCGACGTTCACAAACGATGGTGTGCTTACTGACTGAGTGGCGCGATGAAATCCGTCCTGTGGCAGCGCATCCATATCGTCCCATGAACCGAACGTCGAGGATCGTTCTCGCGAAAGAACTTCGACAAGTTTCGGCATGCCTGGAAACATTTCAAACAGTAACCCGTAAGCATCAGGCCGATGCACCGCACCGGCCGGTGCACGTCTCGAATCTACCCTGCATAACCAAATCCCCAGCCGACGCGCCATCACATCGATCTCTTGACTGTCTCTTTATTCTGACTATGATTCACGCACTCGCATCGTGTTAAACAAGTTCAATCGAATACTTGATGCGCATGCGAGGCCGACATACGGGGGATCACTTTGACCACAGACCAGCGCAACGCAATCCACTCCCTATAGTCAGGATGGCAGATCAACTTGCCATTTCCTTACCGGATTTTTTTGACCGGCTGATGACAGCTCGCGCGTAGCCGATCCGGCGTTTGCCGATCGACGCACGACAGAACGATTCGACTGGATTTATCTGCACATAACCGTTGCGCCAATGGCTAGCCAGGCCGTCGGCTGGCTGTACGCACCTCTATGCAATAGACAGATTTTTCCCTGAACAGTGGGAGAAAGGCGTAGTAGACGTAGCTCGATCAGCATGGATTTTCGAATGGGTCATTTACTTCGCATACCTTATGGAATGAAAGCATGGCCCGAGTTCCATTCAGCGCAAGACTCTTTGGAGAAGAGAATCATGACGGACAAAGTCTTATCGTGGTTGACCCTGCACGACCCGGTATTGTTCACGGGCCCGAATGGCATTCATACGCCTGAAGTCAAGGACACGCTGCGCATGGTCGCAGCGGCAAATGGCTCCACCGAAAAGGCGCCGTCACAAGCGACGCTGACGGGTGCGGGCGCATCGGCCGCCATCGCCACGGACAAACAGGCGCAAGCGCTTCTCAAGGCGAAGGGTCCGAGCGATCCCGGCTTCCTCGACCTATGGAACCAGGACCTCGTCGGCGGCGCAATGACGCTCTCGGAAATGGCGCGCAACGCGGCCGGCTATCAGCCGCAAACGCTGACCAACGACTCGGCATCAGCCGCCGCCTATCAGGAATATCTGCGCCGGATCGGCAGCTGCCCGCTGTTCGTGCTGAAAATGTCGGACCGGCTGACCATCACGAAGCAGACCTCGGACTGGAACACGCTGATCGACGCGATCGCCGACACGTTCACAGGCATCGCCAACGAAGACAAGAACTCGATCGTGTCCGGCCTCAAGCAGTTGGCGCAGGCTGCTTCGAGCACGATGGAAACGACCGAGACCGAAAACGTGTTCGTGCAGAACGCGATGAACGTCGACGGCGTCATCAGCTTCTACCTGTACAACAGTACCGTCAGCTTCTACGAGAAAAAAGGTAAGGGCTACGACACGAAGCAGAGTTCCTACGACGTGACACGCCTGCGCCTCGAGTTCCAGAGCAAGCTGTGGCCGCAATATGCAGCAGCGGTTGCAGCCAAGTACACGTCGAGCATCGACGATTGGCTCAACAGCAACGCGACCAGCACGGCCGGCACGCAGCCGATCCCGGCGCTCAACGGCTAACCGCGCGGGTCGAGCTGGCCGGATGAGTGCCTGACAGCAGCCGTTTTGCTTCATCCGGCCGGATTGCATCAAGGCGCGCGGCAGCGCGCGTACGTGAGGTTCCGTTCAGTGTCATGACGGAATCTCGCGCATTGCCCTGCCGCGCCAGCGCGATCCTCATCGAATGTTCGCGCTGTTTTCCACGCCCTCGTCGTGAAGGTGAAAACTGATGGCTGAGATCAATACCGGTATCGCCGCGTTCGAACAATGGGTCGCTCGCAACGCCCACCCTCATGCGCCCGATACGGTTCGCGACGTCGCCCGCAAAATCGCCGTGGTGTCCAGCAGCGTGTTGGCCACCCTGCCTCACATCGAGTCGCTGGTGGCGACTGCGAACGGACAGCCGGTGGTGTCGAACGGCAAGCTGGTCGGGCCGAACGCACAGCAGGTATTGAACGCCGACCAGGCGGTTGCGCGCGCCCGCGCGTCGGGCCAGCCGCAACAACTGCAAGCCAGTCTCGCGGCCAGCCCCGCGACCGGCTGCGCGATGGCGATGAGCCTCGCGCAACGCGCCTCGGGTTTCAACCCGTCGAGTCCCGCGGCGGCCGGCAATCTCAACGGCTTTCTCGCCTACGTCGGTCAACTCCTGCAATGCCCGCTATTTTCCGCGCAACTCAAGGACGAAGTGACGCCGAACATGTCGGGTGACTGGAACTCGGTCATCAACCAGATCGTCGGGTATTACGTCGGCATCGCCGCTCAGGACCTGCAGGACATTCGCGCCGGACTCTGGTCTCTCGCACAGGCCGCGTCGAGCACGCCGTCGACCAACGAAACGCAGAACCTCTTCACGCAGAACACGCTGAATGCCGGTGCCGATTTGCAGGTGTACCTGTATCAGAGCTTCATCGACATGAGAACCGATGTTCAGCACGGCGGCAAGCATTCGCCCGATACCGTGACCAACAACGCATCGCTGCAGTTATGGCGCACCATCCTGCGCTTCGACAGCCAGCATTGGCCCGCGTACGCGCCGGTCATCATGAGCCAGACCGACGCCACGCTGCAAAGCTGGCTGAACGATACGACCACGCCGCAAGGCCCCGTTAAAGTTAACTGGAATATCTGATGAACCGTCGCCTCGAAGACTGGCGTAGCGCCGACGCGTTGCGGCCAGATGAATCCGTTTCCGCGCGCGATGCGCGCATCGCGATCGTCGGCATAGGCTGCCGGTTTCCGGGGCCCGCCATCTCGCCCGACGCCTACTGGCGCATGCTGCTGGAAAGCACGAGCGCGGTTGGCGAAGTGCCCGCCGGGCGCTGGAGCCTCGAACGCTTTTTCAACCCGGACCCGAACGTGCCGGGACGCGCCTATGTACGGCGCGCGGCGTTCCTGCAGCAACCGCTCGACCGCTTCGACGCGGCCTTCTTCGGCATCTCGCCGCGCGAGGCGATGCTGCTCGACCCGCAGCAGCGTCTGCTGCTCGAAGTCGCGGCCGAAGCACTCGACGACGGCGGCATTCCGCTCGACCGGCTGCGCGGCTCGCAGACCGGCGTCTATGTCGGCGGCTTCATGCTCGACAACCAGACGCATCTGCTCAACACCTACAACCGCGACACGATCACGACCCACACGGCGATCGGCTCGACGATGGTGATGCTGTCGAATCGCCTCTCGTATACGTTCGATCTGCGCGGTCCCAGCATGTCGATCGACACCGCGTGTTCGTCGTCGCTCGTCGCATTGCACGTCGCTTGCAGCGCGCTGCTCGCGGGCGAATGCGAAATGGCGCTGTGCGGTGGCGTCAACGTGATGCTGCGGCCCGAGTATATGGTCGCGATGTGCAAGGGCGGCTTTCTCGCGCCGGACGGCCTCAGCAAGGCGTTCGATGCAAGCGGCGACGGCTACGGCCGCGGCGAAGGCGCCGGCCTGCTGATCCTGAAGCCCTTGCATGCAGCGTTGCGCGATGGCGATCCGATCCGCGCGGTGATCGCCGGAACCGGCATCAATCAGGACGGCCGCACCGAAGGCATCACGACGCCCAACGCCGCGGCGCAAAGCGCATTGATCCGCCAGGTGCAGGCAAGCGCGGGCGTGAGTCCCGATGCGATTCAATACGTCGAGGCGCACGGCACCGGCACGCGCGCCGGCGATCGCGCCGAAAGCGGCTCGATCGGCGCGAGCATTGCGACACAACGCAACGGTCACGACGCGCTGCGCATCGGCTCGGCCAAGACCCATATCGGCCACCTCGAAGCAGCGGCCGGCATGGCCGGCGTCATCAAGACCGTGCTCGCGCTCGAACATCGGGTGATCCCGCCGAACCTGCACTTCAGCACACCGAACCCCGACATCGACTTCGCTGCGCTGCGCCTGCACGTTCCGGTCACGCCGGAACCGTGGCCCGCGCACGATGGGCCGGCCGGTGCCGCGATCAACGGCTTCGGCTACGGCGGCACCAACGCGCACGCGATTCTCTTCGAAGCGCCGCAGCGCCCGTGCGCCGTGCCGGAAGAACGGACTCGCCCCGCCGTGTTTCCGCTATCGGCCGCGAGCGAATCCGCGCTCATCGCACGAGCCCGTCAGTTCGCCGATCTGCTCGACGGTAATCCCGCCATGACGCTCAACGACATCGGCTACACCGTCGCGCGCCATCGGACGCAATACCCGCACCGCGTCGGCATCGTTGCGGATTCGCCGGACAGGCTCGCGCAGCAGTTGCGCCTGCTCGCCGACAAACAGGCCGTGGATTCGCTGACCGTCAGCGGCCCCTATACGGCACACACGCAACGCAAGGTCGCTTTCGTCTTCACGGGCATGGGCCCGCAGTTCTATGGCATGGGCGTCGAATTGCTCAAACAAGAGCCCGTCGCGCGCAGCCTGTTCGAACGTTGTGACGCAATCTGGCAGCCGCTCGCCGGCTGGTCGCTCGGCGAACTGTTCACGCACGCGAGCGGCGAGCCGATGACGGCGCCCGAGCATGCGCAAATCGGCAACCTCGTCTTGCAGTTGATGCTCACGGAAGTCGCGCGCAGCTATGGCCTGCACCCCGAGGCCGTGGTCGGCCATAGCGTCGGCGAAATCGCGGCGGCTTATGCGAGCGGCGCACTCAGCCTCGCCGATGTACTGCTGCTGACCTATCATCGCAGCCGGCTCATGCAGCGCACGGCCGGGCTCGGCAAGATGCTGGCGGTCGACCTCGGCGCGCACGAGATCGCGCCGTTCCTCAAAAGCGTCGAGGGCCGCGCGACGATCGCGGCGGTGAACAGTCCCACGTCGGTCACGGTCGCGGGCGATGCGGACGCCATCGTTCAGCTTAACGAAGTACTGACGGTCGAGCATATTTTCAGCCGCATTCTCAAGGTCGAAGTCGCGTATCACAGCCATCACATCGATCCGTTCGAGGCCGAATTCAATGCCTCGCTCGCGTCGCTCGTCGCGCATGTCCCGAGCTTGCCCGCGTATTCGACCGTGAGCGGCACGCTGCTCGACACGGCGGCTCAAACCACTGCGTACTGGTGGCAAAACGCGCGTCAGCCGGTGCGCCTCGCCGACGCGCTCGCCACGATGATTGCCGACGGCTACGACACGTTCGTCGAAGTCGGTCCGCATCCGGTTCTTGCTGTCGCGATCAATGCGTGTCTCCGGCATGCCGGCGCCGAAGGTATCAGCGTGCCGTTGCAGCGGCGCGATCAGGACAGCCGCGACACGCTGCTCGGCTGCGTCGCGCAACTCTATTGCCGTGGCGCCGCAATCGACTGGCGCGCGCATTATCCGGCGGGACAGCGCGTGGCGTTGCCCAACTATCCGTGGGATCGCGACGTGCTCTGGAGCGAGACCGAACTCTCGCGCGCGGACCGGCTCGGCAGCAACAAGGTGCATCCCCTGCTCGCGCAGCGGCTGGACGAACCGCACGCGGCATGGGACGGCGAACTGGCCGCGCATCTGTACCCCTATATGCAGGACCACCAGGTTCAGGGCGAAGCGATTCTGCCGGCCGCCGCCTTCATCGAAATGGCGCTCGTCGCCAAGCGTTCGAAGGGCGAGCCCATTGCCATCGACGCATTGACGATTCATCGCTCGCTGAGCCTCGCGCATACGCCCATCGTGCGGCTGCAACTCGACGACGAAGGCTCGCGCTTCACGATTCACAGCCGTGCGCGCGACGCCGCATCGCCGTGGTCGCTCGGCGCATCGGGACGGCTCTCGGCAATACCCGCGCCGGCGCGCAGTGCCGCGCTCGACCATGCCGCGCTGGCGGCCCGCTGCTCGCTGCCGGTCGATCTCGACTCGTTCTATCGCACCTTTGCCGGTCTCGGTCTGCAATACGGCCCCGCGTTTCGCTGCCTGCAAACGGTCCGCACGAATCCCGGCCGCGACGAAGCGCAAGCCAGCATCGAGATTCCCGTCGAGCATGCGGCCGATGCCATCGACTACTACGTGCATCCCGTGCTGCTCGACGGCGCACTGCAAACCCTGCTCGCGCTGAAAACGGCGGACGCGCCGACGGATCGCTCGATCTACCTGCCCGTTTCGATCGATCAGGTTCGCTTCCAGCACAAGCCGGGCACGATGGCGATCTGCCATGCGCGGCTGACGCGCGAGCCCAGCGGAGAAGCCGACGAAGTCTCCGGCGATCTGGTTCTCTACGATGCGCACGGTCAGGTGGCGGTCGAACTCTTCGGCGTGCGCGCCCGAGCCGTAAAAGTCGTGGCCGAGGCGGAATCGTCACGCGATGCACTTCTGTACAAGACCGACTGGCGCAAGCAGACCGCCAAAACCGGCAAGGCATTTCTCACGCAACAATGGCTCATATTCAACGATGCCGGCGGAATGGGCGACGAACTGGCCGCACGGGCGCACGAACAACGCATCGCCTGCATCACGGTGACACCGGGCGAGGGTTTCCGTCAGACCGGCGACGCCAGCTATGAGGTGGCGCGCGAGTCGCGCGACGACATGGCGCGCCTGATGGCCGCACTCGCCGACCGTAAGCTCGACGCGGCAATCTATCTATGGGGACTCGACGCCGCCACCAACATGTCGGCAAGCGAATCGCGCATCGCGACCGGCATCGTCGATACGATCGACCTGCTGCATATCGTGCAGGAATTCGAGCGCGCCCGTCCCACCGACGATCTCGCGCTCAGTATCGCCACGCTGCGCACCCAGCATGTCGTGCGCGACGAACTTCACGACGCACCGGGCCAGCACGCGCTGCTCGGCGTCGGCCGCGTTCTGACGCTTGAGCGGCCGCAGTCGCGCGTGCTCATGATCGATCTGAACAGCGCGCAGCCGCTGAGCGCGGCCGGAACGCTGCTCGGCGAACTCGTGAGCGGCAGCGACGAAACCGAAGTGGCGTTCCGCGACGGCGAACGCTACGTCGCGCGCATCGTGCCCTGGCGCGAACCGCGCCGCGAACCGGCGCGCTCCACGCCGGCCACCGGCTACGCGATGCAGGCTGTCGCGCCGGCTCCGAACGCGAGCATCGTCTTCCATGAGATCGCGCGCTGCGCGCCACGCGACGGCGAAGTCGAGATTGCGTTGCAGGACTATGCAATCGACGTCTCCGATACCGGCGAACTCGACGGCCGCGCGAGCGGCATCGTCGTGACGGCGGGCCGCGAGGCCGGCGGCCTGCAAGTTGGCGACCGCGTCGCAGTGCTTGCGCCCACCTCGTCTCTCGTATCGCACGTCACAGTGCCTCATGCGTATGCAGTCCCATGCCGACCGGCGGTTGCCGCGCATCCCGCCGCGACCCGGCTCGACTGGGCGCTCGCGTGGCACGCGCTCTTCGACGTCGCGCAGTTGCGTCACGGCGAGTCGGTGCTGATTCAGCGCGCCGAAAGCGGCTTCGGAATCGCCGCGGCGCAACTGGCGCGCTGGAAAGGCGCGACCGTGTTCACGACCGCGGGCACGGCGGAACAATGCGACCTGCTGCGCGATTTCGGTATCGCCCATGTTTCCGATGGCCGCTCGCTGCGCTTCGTCGATGAAGTCAGCGCATGGACCTCGAACGCCGGAGTCGACGTGGTGCTGAACCGCGCATCGGGCAATCTGCGCGATCGATGCTTCGGACTGCTCGCCTCGCGCGGCAGGTTTGTCGACATCGCAAAAGCATCCAGCGCGCGGCAGCGTGCAAGCGTGCCGCCGGAAGTCTTCGAACGCGGCTTCGTCTATGTGCCGCTCGATCCCGAACGCGTCCGCCGCGAGCAGGCCGACACATTACGCCGCGCGCTCGATACGCTGACACCGCTGCTCGACGACACGACGTTCAAGCCGCTGCCGACCTCGGCATTTCTTCTCTCACACGTCGACGAGGCCTGGCAGATGCTGGCCAAAGACACGCACAGCGGCAACGTCAGCATCGATTTGCGGGATCAGGTCGTCGAACTGGAAACGTGCCTGCCGCGCCCACTCGCGCATGAACAAGCCTGCTATCTCGTGACGGGCGGCTTCACCGGCCTCGGTCTCGAAACCGTCAAATGGCTCGCGATGAACGGTGCGCGCCATATCGCGGTATTGAGCCGCAGCGGTCCGCGCACGGAAGAGGCACAACGTGTGCTCGATTCGCTGCGCGATGAACAGGTACAGGTGCGGAGCGAGCAACTCGACATCGCGGATGCGGCCGCCGTGCAACAGGCGATTGCGAAGATCGAACGGAATATGCCGCCGATACGCGGGGTGATCCATTCCGCCGGACTCGCCGAAGATGCCGGCATCGCCACGTTGCAGGCCGCGGCGGTCGAACGTGTGATGCAGGCCAAGGCGGTCGGCGCATGGAACCTGCATTGCGCGCTCGCGCAGTCGAAGCTCGATTTCTTCGTCTGCTATTCGTCGGTGAGCGCGGCGCTCGGCAATGCGGGCCAGCTCAACTATGCGGCGGCCAATGCATTCCTCGACGGACTCGCGCTGCACCGGCGCGCGCAGGGTCAAGCGGGCACGAGCATCGGCTGGGGTGTCATCGGCGATGTCGGTATGGTCGCGCGCGATGCGTCGCTCGCCGGCCACCTCGACCTGCTCGGCTTGCGCGGCATGGCGTCGGCGCAGGCACTCGCGGTTCTCGAAAGCGCGCTGCAGGAGCACTGGGGCCAGTTCGGCGCGTTCGACATCGACTGGCAACGCTGGCAGGAACGCCTCGCGGGACCACCGGCGCGGCGCCTGTCGGAAATGCTGTCGGTATCGGCCGATAATAGTCATCCCGCTGCGCCGTTCCGCCAGAACGTCGCGACGGCTGCATCGGAAGAGCGCTGGCAGAAGGTCTACGCCGAAGTCGCGGAGCGAATTTGCGGCGTGCTCAAGCTGCCCGCGAGCCGCGTCGATGCGCTCAGCAACCTCACCGATCTCGGCGTCGATTCGCTGATGGCGACCGAGATCGCACTCGTGCTCGAACGCTGCACCGGATACCGGTTCCGCGCGCTCTTTCTCGTGCGCGGCCCGACCATCGCCGAACTGTCCACGCAGATTCTCGATGACATCCTGCAAGCGTAGAGGCGCAACTCGCGACGGTGCGAATACCGAAGAACCGCCGTCGCGAGTCATGCAGACCCGGCGATGATTCACGATCGCGTCACCGCTGAAATCGAGGGCGACTTCGTCGTGTTCATGATCGGCATGCGCATCAACCGGCTCTGGAAAATCCACCGCTGGTTGCCGGTGGTGCGCGCGCTACCGCGCATGCTGCGCGAGTTGAAGACGATGCCGGACGCGGGCCTGCTGTCGTACGAAATGTGGCCTGGACGTACCACGATCGCCGTGCAGTACTGGCGCTCGCTCGAACAACTGCGCGCCTATGCCGCGAATCCCGCAGCGAAACATCTGCCCGCGTGGCGCGCGTTCAGCCGTTTGAGCGGCACTCGCGGTGACGTCGGCATCTGGCACGAAACCTATCTCGTGACTGCCGGTTCGTTCGAGAACGTTTATGTGAACATGCCTCGGTTCGGGTTGGGGAGAGCCGGGGTGTTGAGGTCGTCGCGCAATACGTGAGGCGGGATGTGAACGTGCTTCGTGTGGTGGTCGGGCCCGGTGGGGCGCACTCGCCAGCAACTTAAGGTGCCTGAGTGTCCGAGGTTACAGGCTCAACTCCAATTCCTACGCAATTCGAGAGAAGTCGGTATGCCGCACAGCGACAACAGGCGACATACCGAACACTCGGTTAACGGATTCGAGATTCGCAGGAAACTTCAATGCCTCCTATGAGTTTCCAACGCCGCTCGATGGATGGTCATGAAATTCAGTGCACGCGTTATTGCCTATTCAGGAAGCACGACTATCAATCGGAGCCCCAATAGCCGGGGCGTTTACATTTTGCTTAAGCAGAGCCATAAACTGCTCCGGAGTGTGAGTGCCTTTGTGTGGAAGAATGCTAGCGAACGCGGCACCAAAAAACTCGTGCTTCAACGCGTCAGAATCAGATTCGAACAAGCGAATCGCAGATGCCAGGGAAGTCTCATCAATCAATTTGATCGAATCGTTTTCGGATAGATCGATGACCGCATTTAATCCCAGACTGACGCCGTCCTGGGTGTCATAATTCGAGTCATCGAAGCATTTTTCCAGATCGGAGGTAATCACATCTGAGCACTCGCTCTTAAATTTTCTGATGAGATCTGCTGCACGGTCGCGAACTTCCCGATTTCCCAGGTCTGCCGGCTCGAGGCCGTTGCTCTTATCGCCGAATACAAGCTCTACCGCTGCGGCATAGAAAGGTTTCGCTCTTGAGAGTTTTTCATTCAAGACAGATACCTCACGATTCAATTGGTCTGCCGGGACAATCTCTCTATTTACATAGAGCCCTGTAACATTAAGGAATAGATTTCCGGGTTTGGCCTGCACATCAACGATCCGCTTGGCGATCTCAGCAGCCGACGTTCCGATCTGATTACGCCCGTTTATAGCTCTCAAATTGCGCTCGTCAAGCGTATTGAACAGAGGACCACCGGGAGTGGGATTGCCGAGTTCTTCGAAAAATTCTCGCTTGGCGGTTTGTCCGATCGATTCATTCTTTTCGCACGCACCGTTAGTCTGGACAACCAGTTTTCTCCGTTGACTGTTTGCCGCGACCAGGAGTAAACCCGATTCAGTGTGCACCATCATCATGACAGCACCACTCGCATTCACGGAGTGGTTCATTGCATGTTCCAGCAGCCCTCGATTCTGTTGCGTCTGCCTCCCCGTCGGTAGAGCATCGAAGAGCGAGTCAATCACGCGCCATGTTGGGATTTTCAGCTGTCTCGCTGTGTAGTCCAGGATCGAACTGGATACAAAATCCGGGTTTTCATACACGTCACCTGGAAGCCACCCATCCTTGAGACCGACTTTCGGAAGCTCGTCGAATTTAATCGGACTGACAGGTCGAGTGGTGTGCTGGATTGCGTTCATATTTGGTACCGTGACAAGGTTCTTGTCCTTGACCAAACCGGCGAGTGGGCCATCGACGTTACGACGCGCCCGAGTCAGACTTGCCGTGGGAGGACCGCTCCGCTCAAGTGGGTCTGATAGGGCAGGGGAAACCGTAGTGCGGTTGGAAATGGAGGGTAATCTGGACATAAACGGGTAAGTTCGAGTTAAAAACGTTTTTGTACGGAAAAAATGAGTTCCGTACTCGGTGTAGGAATGCCGACGACCAGCGGACTATCTGGGAAATGTTACATACACATCGTTTTTGCCTGAGTCGCTTTGCGAATACCGTGCACACGGCACGAAGTTAGTCCCGATGGTCGATCACATGGACCGTTTAACAGCAGGTAAACCTCGCAGGCCATTTCCGCCATGACCGCTTCGCATTTAATGAGCGGACTTCGCTTCTGTCGGGACTTTTCCAGTAGAAAGAATGAACCTAGCAGACAGTTGAAATAGCTCCTGCCATCATCATTGGAACGGAAGTGGTAAGTGTCGAAAAAAGAACGGACAACACTGAGATCGAAACTATGCGCAAAGCTGACGGCTACGGATCATGCAAAGACGGTGCTCTTCTTGCATCGCAGTTGAAGGACGGACATCTACAGGCAACACTTTGCCTACATCGAACACGGCACTTCGCGGTTCCACGCGTTGATGATGGTCGGCATGAGAATGCTTCGGCCGTGTGCCAACGCGCCAGCAATAAAGTCCAACGGCCTGCTTTCGTCCGTGACATTGGACGTCGGCATAATCACACGCAGATGACTCGGACTATTTTTACGCCGTTTCAGAGACAACAAAAGACCTCTTGTGCTGTACAGCCGTTCAACCAGCATGCAGGTTGATCGATTTTTTCATCTATGCACTCGATTGTGATTTTCCGTGAATGCTATTTATAGGTTCTCAACCTCTACTTTTAGGTTTTCAAAATGCAACGAATTACCGATCAAGTTCGCCATCTTTGGGATCATGTAAAGGGCAAGTCGTCAAATATTAATGCAAACCCGACTACCTATTCCAATCGACCTGCACGAAGCGCCTCACTAGATGGCCTGAACAATTTGCCAACGGAATTGAAATCTCACATCGCGAGCCTCGCACTGAGGTTCCCCCGGTTTTTCGCTTTCCAGAGGCCCCGGGTTATGCCGCCGCATCCCTTGTCCGCTGAGCCGCAAACCAGTCTTGCATGAACTGGGTTGGCGACATGAAGCCAAGCGATGAATGACGACGACTGCGGTTGTAAAACACTTCGATGTATTCGAACAAGTCCGCGACGGCTTCGCGATGCGCGCGATACCTCGTGCCATGCACCCGCTCGTTCTTCAGGCTGTTGAAGAAGCTCTCCGTCGGTGCGTTATCCCAGCAACTGCCTTTGCGGCTCATGGAGCATTGCATGCCGTACGAGTCCAGCTTGCGCTGGAAGTCGCGGCTGGCGTATTGACTGCCCCTATCCGAGTGATGCAGCACGCCGGGCGCGGGCCGGCGGCGGAACCATGCCATCGTCAGCGCGTCGGTCACGAGCTCCGTCGTCATGCGCGGCTTGACGGACCAGCCCACGACCTCCCGATTGAACAGGTCCAGCGTGAGAGCCAGGTACAGCCAACCTTCGTCGGTCCAGATGTACGTGATGTCCGAGGTGAACACCTGATTGGGCTCGACCGGCGTGAAGTTGCGGTTCAACACGTTTGGCGCGACCGGCAGTTTGTGCCGGGAATCGGTTGTCACGCGGTAACGGCGCTTGTGGCGGGCTCGAATACCGTTGGCGCTCATCAACCGCTCGACCCGTGCCTTGCTGGCCGGGAAGCCGCGCGAGCGAACCTCTTCGGTCATGCGCGGCGAGCCGTAGGCGCCCTTGACCTCGGCGTGAATCGTCCGAATCAACGTGAGCATCTGTGCATCGGTTAGCCGCTGGCGCTCGGGCGTGCCGCCGCGCTTCCATGCACGATAACCGTTCACGCTCACGCAAAGGACCTCGCACAGCGCGGCAAGCGGATATTGCCGGCACTGTGTGTCAATCCAGGCGAACTTCACAGGAGGTCTCTATGAACGCGTCCCGTTTTGCAACAGCTTTCGTGTGTTCAGATTGACAGGATGGGTCGCAGCTCTCTATCCGGCCTTTATGCAGCCGGTGCTGCCGCTGCGGGCCCCTATGAAATTCGCTGACTCGCACCTCATTCCTTCGGCGAGCTCGAAAGCTCCTCCTCCTGTTCAGGTTTTGCGAGTCCCGGTCCTACCTGGCTGGTCATCACACTCGATTGCTGCGCAACCTTTCGACGTTCACCCTTTGCTAAACGTTACTCTTCTCCGTGGCATCCACCGGTCAGGCCGGTTTCATGCTCACGTAGTCTTTTTGGTACGCCCTGTCGTGGGCAAGCACGGCCCAGATCGTGCGCGCCATCTTGTTGGCTAGTGCGACGACCACCACATTTCGCGGTCGCCGTTTCTCTATTTGCTCGACCCACCGGCCTGGCTCTTTCGCGTGCGTTAATACACTGCGAGCGCCGTGAATCAGGAGAGTCCGCAAATAGGTATCACCCCTCTTGCTGATGCCGTGCAGACTTACCTTACCGCCTGAGCCGGTCTGCCTGGGTACGAGACCTGCCCATGCAGCGAACTCCCTACCCGAGTTGAATGCGTTCGCGTCGCCTATCATCGCGACCGCTGCGGTTGCCGTCAGTAAGCCCACACCAGGAATTTCGCTAATCGCCTTGACCGCGGAGTCTTCCTTCTTCCACTCGCGCATGCGCCGCTCAATCTGAGCAATCTGTTCGTCCAGCTTCGCCAGCCCGTTCCATTGATCACGCAGAGTGTCTATCAGGACCGCCGGCAGCCGATCCGCAAGCCGACCGAGTACTTCCGGTATCGTCTTGTCGAGCGCCGCTCGTCCCTTGTTCATCACTTCGCCGTACTCCGTCATCAATCCGCGCAGCGCATTCACCTGCATCGTGCGGAACTTCACCAGTTGCTCCCGCATACGGTGCAATCCGAGCATAGCCTGTTGCATCTCGGTTTTCACCGCTACAGCCTTGCTTGGCTGCTGTACTGCCAGCCAGATTGCCTTGGCATCCGCCGCATCGCTCTTGTTGCGAATGTTGAACGCCTTGACAAATTCCGCCGGCATTAGCCGGACCTTATGGCCCATCCTGGTCAGTTGCCTCGCCCAATGGTGCGCGCCGCCACAGGCCTCCATCCCTATCAAACACGGAGCACGGTTCGCAAAGTGCTCCAGAAATTTTGCCCGCTTAACCGGCTTGTTCACGACCTCTCCGGTTTGCTGATCGACGTAATGCACCTGGAAAACCTGCTTGGCGATGTCTACGCCCACAGCCATACTGTTCATTGTGGATCCTCCGGTTGCCGGGAAATGCTTGCATTTTCCACCTGGGCACACATCGATGCCGTTGGCCCGTGAGGATCCACCTTCCTTTGCTTACGTTCACGGGTGGGACGCGTTCATTTCATTCCTTCGCGAAGAACGCCGCCGCTTTTTTTGCGATTTCCAGCTCCATCTGCAAGCGTTTGTTTTCCGCTCGAAGTCGCGACAGCTCCATCTGTTCCGCCGTGACGGCCTTCGCCCCGGGACCATTCAGCTTGCCGGCCTCAAAAACCTTCAGCCAGTTGCGCAGGGTCTGCG
Source organism: Paraburkholderia sp. Ac-20342 (assembly GCF_017104985.1). Lineage (NCBI taxonomy): Bacteria > Pseudomonadati > Pseudomonadota > Betaproteobacteria > Burkholderiales > Burkholderiaceae > Paraburkholderia > Paraburkholderia sp. Ac-20342. The sequence goes on from NZ_JAAGPQ010000003.1 coordinate 73,983, forward strand.
TCGACATACCCAATTCGCGGGCCACGGCGCTCACGCCTTGCCCGTCCTTGATTCGTTGCACGGCGGCTTCCTTGAACTCCGCCGTGTACACCTGGTGCGGTACCTTGAACATTGCTTTTCTTCCTTTGGGTCGAGTTTATACGCGACCTGCTGGAAGACGAAATTTCAGGGGAAGCTCACACAACCTGAAATTCGAAATAACTTGAGACTACTCAACCACGAATGGTCGGCCATCGCGAATTATGCAACGCAAGCAGTCGTCCTCCGGGACGTCGAACATCTGACAGATGTTCTGAATAAGTATCCGATGTTGCGTGATATTGAGGCGGTTGGTCACAGGCTGGAAGAAGCGAAAGATGATGTAAAACAGGAAAGATTGACCGACAAGGAAGCGCAAGAAATTGCGAATTCAGCCGTCAACGTCACCCACCTTGATCTAGGACACAATCGGATCGGTGACGCGGGCGCGCAAGCACTGGCGACGAATCGTACGTTTACCCGTGTGAATCTTGAACGCAACGCCATCGGGAATAGCGGCGCGCAGACCTTGGCAGAAAATGACACGCTCATTGCGCTTGATTTGAGCTTCAACAACATCAAAGATGCTGACGCGAAGGCACTAGTGAACAGTACCTCCCTCGTCTATCTTGATCTGCGTCACAACCCCATCATCCCTGAAGCAAAGGAATGGATTCGGGATAAGGCAGCTGAAAATGAGATGGAGGTCCATCTGTCGGACTAGACCTGAAAGCCGTGGCGAAATTAAATTTCGGGTCTGTCTGTGCGGGACGAACCTGTACAGCGGCAAAACGTGAGGAAAGTGTCGCGTTGCTGCTTTCCCGCCATGTAATCGTTTGCCAGGCGTTAAGGGGTAATTGCGTGGCCAGTTCCTTGACCGCGAACGGTTCATGGCCGGGCGCACGCCGCAACAATGTCGGCGGCTTGCTGCGGACCTGGATGGAAGTGGTGCCGTACCAAGCGCCCACACAGAGGTGCCCGACTGCCCCCTACCGCGTAGAACAAACCCAGTCCCGTTACGCCATCCCGGAAAGCGGTTTCGTCGCCGCATCCGGCATCGGCCAGCACGATCCCCGGCGCAACGCCGGATGCTATAGCCTCGCGAAGCTGGGCCAGCGCAATCTATGGCCTGCTTTCGAAGGCCAGATCGTCTGGGGAATGCCAGCGCAGCGGGCACGTTCCCGGCCGTCAATCCATTCCCTGGCAACATACGTGTGACGTCAGGACCTCATCCACCAACGACTGTTTGAATTTCCGGCAAGTACTTTGCCATGTACTCCCCCAAAGAGAGCGGACGGGCGTCCAACATTTAATGGCATCGAGTTCACTCGCGGGGCTTTCCCTCCTGCATCCAGCAGGACTCGCGGCATCACACCGCGAGTCCCGCACCTTCAAGAGAACAATCTTTACTTCACATTCGGAAACACCGGCCAGGACGATGCCTGATCGCACAGCGACAGCTTCGGATTCTGCGCGACGATCGTCGCCGCGGGGTTCGTGTCGCCCGCCGCGCCCGCGTCGTCGCTGCCGTTGACGGTCAGGTTCAGCGTGTTCGTCGTGGCCGTGTACTTGCCCGCGCCGCTCGACGTGTTCGTCAGAATACCGCCTGTACCGTGAGCGAACGACTGGCCGATCAGGCTGACATTCGCGCCGAGGTTCAGCGTCGCATTGGCCGCCTTCGATTGCGAAGAACCGTCGGTCGAACCGATGTTCACCACGCCCTTGCTCAGGTTCGAGATGCCGAGCACAACGTCGTTATCCGCGACCACGTTATTCATGTTCAACTGAATGACGCTTTGCGTATTGGCGAAGCTCGTATCGGCATGCAGGCCGCGGAAGGTCAGATTGCCGCCGCCCGCTTTACCCGCAGCCTTGTTGGCCGGAATGTTCATCATCCGGACGTTGCTGAGGTTGATGTCGTGGAAGCTCGGAATCAACCAGCCAAGACCGGTGTACGAAATCGGATCGGCACTCGGGCCCGTGTAGTACATGTCGAACACGAGGAAGTCCTTCACCCCACGCATACATGCGCCGTCGTAGTAGATGTTGCTGACGTCGCCACCGCGCGCCTGGCCGCTCTTGATGCGCAGACCCACGATGCCCATATCCGTCGACGCATTGGTGCCGTCGTAGATATTGTCGAAGTAGTTGTCGTAGAAGTGAATGTTTCGGATACCTGCATTGGTCGGGCTGCCGATCGACAGGCCGTGACCGTTGTAGTTGTGGTTGTGCGCAACCGTAATGCCGTAGGTGCGGTTCGACGAAACGTCGCGGTTGCCGTCGATGCCCCACGCCATATTGGCCGCCGCCGAGCCGTTCTGTGCGCCGTGCGTCGCGGCCGGACGCGGGTCCTGCAGGCCGCCCTTGAACGCGACGTTGTCGTCGGACGGGCTCAGGTAGTTGTAGACGATCGCGACGTTCTTCACATAACCGTCGAAGTAGACCTGCCCCGCCGACGTCGTCGTGCTGCCCGTGCCGAGCGCAGCGTGCTCCGGCCCCGCCGCAACGCTCGGATCGACGCCATCGGTGTTCTTCACGCCGGTCGAGCTGGCGTCGATCGTCGCGCCCGTGTAGAGATGCGAGTACGAACCGCTGACGCCGTCGAAACCGTCGTTGTTCATGCCGACGCTCGCCTGGTTCGCCGCATCGGGCAGCAACGGCGTGATGATCTTGATGCCCCACACGCTCAGGCCATCCACGCCGTCGGCTTCGACGGTGAAGAAGGTGCTGTTGCGCAGCGTGATCTGATACAGCGAGAGGTTCTTCGATTGCTGCATCCAGACCATGCCGGGGTTGCCCTGGAAGCTGTACGGGCCGCCGCCGATGTCCTTGTTGCCGTGATACGAGATGTCCCACCAGCTCGCCGGTACCCAGCGCGCGCAACCGGCCGTGCCGGCATTGCAGCCCCCGCCCGTGACCGTCATGCCGCCCGGCACGCTGGTCGCCTGGCGGTTCACCACATAGGTGACGGCCGGCGTGGTGAGCGTCGTCTTGCCCATCGCGGTCACGACGTCGCAAGCGGTGCCTTCGGGCGCGAGCGTGCCCGCGCGGTAAGCCGCGATCGTGTTCGTGCAGCTGAACTTCGGCGTCGTGACGCCGCTGATGTTGTTGCCCGAATACGTGAACGCCTCGGTGACGCCGGTTGCCCAGCGGATCGTCGGATACTGCGACGACGAGCTGATGAGCGGCATATAGCCACGCGCGTCGATCGAGCCGTTACCCATGATCGAGGTATTGACCGTATGCGTACCGCGAATCAGCGGATAGCAGTTCTGCATGCCGCTGACGCCCGCGAGCGTCGCCTGGCCCGCGTTGACAGTGCCGGCCGGTGCGGGCAGCCCGCTCGGATTGTTGATCGCGGCACCGCAGGTGATCGCGTTCGGCCGGTCTTGCGCGCTCTTGTCGTAGACCACGACGTCGCGGCTCGCGAACAGCGTGACGCCGTCGTCGATCCACAGCGTCACGCCCGACGGCAGCACGAGCGGACCGCTCAGGAACGCATTGCCCGCGCCGCCGCTGTTCCTGACCAGACGCACCGCGAATTTGGTGGCCTTGTAGGACGGATCCGAGAGTGTTTCGCTTGAGGCACCCGCGATGTTGACGAGCGGATTATTGGCCGCCTGTTGCGTGGCAGCAGCCTGCTGATCGGCCTGCACGATCTTCGCGCCGACTTCCGCGTCGACGGTTGCGCCGCATGCGTCGAGCGCGGCCTGGATGCGCGCCTGGTCCGGATTGTTTAGCGCCATCGTCGCGCCACCATAGGTCGCGGGCGTCGGGTCCGCGCTGACCGGCAGCGAGCCGTCCGCGTTCTTGACGAGCTTGTTGCTGGCTTCGAGAACCGAGCAAACCTGGGTATCCGACGGCAATGCCGGGGAATCGGGCAGGTTCGCGTCGGCGGCGTAGCGGCCCGGCGTCCAGGCCGGGGTAGTCGGCGTGGTCGGGTTGGTGGGTGGGGGCGTCGTCGAGCTGGTGCTGGAGCTTGCAAGGCCGTTTCCATCGCCGCAACCGGCAACGGTCAGGACCAGCAGGCCGAGCACGACCAGCTCTCGGGCTGAGCGCATCTTCATGAGTCATCTCCTTGGGGTAAATCCAGTCCGTGCTCTTGTCAGACCTCTTCCGCTCCTCGTGTCGATGCCGGGAACGCAGCAGATCAGGCAGAGACGTTAGTGTTTGTTATAAGACATCGTATAAGACACAACCTAAATTCTGGGCGGCGAGCCGGTCCGCGAAAACTTCCACGGATATCGCGACACGTATGCCGACAGGGCGATACAGCCACGGACCGAAAGCCTGAAAACCGCGCTGCAACAGGAATTTTCATCCTGCATGAGGCGATGTCTCGCCGCTGATTGCCTACTAGGCCAGCCGCCCGGCAATGACCGGCCTCGGCAAACTTCACGGAGCAAAGTCGTCGAGCAATGACGTAATTCATCGTACAACGTGTGCCGAATAATGCGTCAGCCGACCCGGCTCTTTCAATTACAGTAAACCCCACCCTTTCGGAGCAGGATCGCGTTGGGACGAGGTAAAGAGAGGCTGAATGGCGCGATTTTCGGACATGCCATCCGGCTTGATCGGTCGAAGTTTGTGAGGCTCATGTTGTCAGTCATATTTATCCAAAACCTGACAAATCATGAGCGCAGCGAGAGACCTTGCTGACAGATACGGACGGATCGCCCATGCGATCGTCCGCGCCGCGCAACCTCATGCCACGCGAGCACCCGACACCAGACGAACCACACAGGGCTTCTTCTGCAAGAAAGGGGGACGCTAAAGAATTTCCCCGATGCGTCGTTAATCCTTACGGCGACTTGATCGACATCTTCGGCCCCCGTTCTTTGGCAACACGCCCGCGTGCCATGCGATTTGATACCGCTGCTCAGGCGACGCATTCCAGGTGAGCCGACGTGCATCAGCACCTTACGTCAAACCACATCTCCTGAAGGGACTCCTTTTGAACCAGTTTTTCTCGACTGTCAGGTCCAAGATCATCGTGGTATTCGTGACCTGCATGGCACTCACCTTGATGATCGGCGCCTTCGGCCTGCGTGGGATATCGGCACTGAGCGAATCGCTACATGACACCTACGCCAACATCGTCATCCCGATGAACAACGTGAATGCCAGCGGCGCCGACCTGCTGCATATCCGCCTGATGCTCTGGCGCACGCTGGCGCAAAAGGACATGACGCTGGTTTCGAAGACGCGCAACTATTCCGCACAGTTGGAAAAGGACTGGAAAAGCTACTACCCGAACGGCGTGTCGAACAGCGAAGAACGTGCAGTGGCCGACAAGATGGATGGTCAGATTACCCAGTACCGCGAAGCCGTCGACAAGGAATTGCAGATCATCGAGCAAGGCTATTTCGACCAGGCGGCCAGTTGGCAGGGGCAATCCGTCACTCCGGTGGGAGACAGTCTCACCTCCCTGCTTGCGCAGGATGCGCGGATCAACGCCAACCATGCAAGAGACAACGACCGCGATGGCACGACTCGCGCCGGACAACTGAAATGGATTTCCGGCGCGCTGCTTCTCGCCGGCACCTTGTTGTCCATCGGCGCGGCGGTCTATCTGGTACGCGCCATTACGCGGCCGCTGGACCGGACCGTGCGCATCGCCGGCAACATTTCGCAAGGCCGGCTCGACGGTCAGATCACCGTGGATGTGGGCGGCGAGTTCGGCCAGTTGCTGGAAGCCATGAAGACCATGAGCCGGCAACTGGCCACCACGATTCGCGGCATTCGCGCCGGCAGCGAATCGGTAACGGTCGCTTCGGGGCAGATTGCCGCGGGCAACCAGGACCTCTCGGCACGCACCGAAGAACAGGCGGCGTCGCTCGAACAAACCGCCGCGAGCATGTCCCAACTGACCGAGACGGTCAAGCAGAACGCCGAAAACGCCCGCCAGGCCAATTCGCTCGCGGCCAATGCGCGCGAGATGACCGATGCGGGCAGCACGGCAGTCGGCACGATGGTGGCGACGATGCGGGAGATCAGTACCGACTCCGCAAAAATCGCGGAGATCACCGCGATGATCGAGGGCATCGCGTTTCAGACCAACATCCTGGCGCTGAATGCGGCAGTCGAGGCAGCCCGTGCCGGTGAGCAGGGCCGCGGCTTCGCGGTGGTCGCCGGCGAAGTGCGCTCGCTGGCGCAACGCGCGTCGGCGGCGGCCAAGGAGATCAAGGAGCTAATCGAGGCGTCGTCGGGCAAGGTTCAGCGCGGTGCGCAGCAGGCCGGCGAAGTGGGCGGAACCATGGACAAGGTCATCGAAGCGATTGGCCGGGTATCCGATATCGTGGGCGAAATCTCGGCGGCCTCGGACGAGCAAAGCAAAGGCATCGTTCAGGTACACCAGGCGATCAACCAGATCGACGAGGTGACGCAGCAAAACGCGGCACTGGTGGAAGAGGCTGCTGCTGCGGCTCAGTCGCTGCAGGAACAGGCCGGCAAGATGAAAGCCGACGTGATGTTCTTCAGGCTCGGCGAGGAAGTATCGTCGGTCCAGCAGGCTGCTTTCAAGGAGACGAGAGCCGCGCAGCCGGTGAAGCCGCAGGTGGCGAAGGTAACAGCTGCGGCCCTGCCGGCACCGGTTGCGGTCGCGGCAGCCAGCAATGCGCAGGAATGGGAAAATTTTTGAGCGGCGTGAAGTGCTGCTGATGGCTTTGAAAAGAAGCCCCGTCGCCGGGGCTTTTTCTACTTCGTGCGATATCGCCGCCATAGCCTCATGATTGCCGCATAGGCAAGCGTAGTTGCGATGAGGTTCATTGCTACCGTGATCCCAAAAAATAAATCGTCGGGGTCACGGATGCCTAACCGGTTAGCGGCGTTCAACCATGCGAGCGACTGGCTTTCTGTCCACTCAACGGGGTAGGGATGGACGTACGGCAGCAAAAGACGGAACAGGCCGCAGAACAGAACGACCTTGAACACCCTACGGGCAAGTGTTGCCATATGTCACTACCTCGATCGTTTTATATGCGTGGAGCCCCGGATTACGCATGGGGATCGTAGCGAACGGGGCGTCCATCTACTTCGCGCGATACCGCCGCCATAGCTTCATGAGCGTCAGATACACCGCAGTGGTGACGATCAATTGAATAGTCACCCACACCACGAAATATAAGTCCTCGGGATCGCGAATACCGAGCCATTCCGAAGCATTCCACCACACGAGCAACTGGCTCTCCGTCATCGGGTCGGGGTACGTATGGACATAACGAATCGCAAGAACAAACAGGCCGAGAAACAGCGCGACCTTGAAAATCCTACGGACAAGTGTTGCCATATGTCACTACCTCGATCGTTCCATACGCGTGGAGCCCCGAATTGCGCACCGGGATCGTAGCGGTGTGCAAAAGCGCACGCCGGATAATCAAAAAGTCAGTATGACGCGACAGGGTGATGCAGCCTAATGAAGTCCCTTGGCCGCCTGCTGGATGTAACCGGAACTGCCCACGCTTGACCCCATTGACCCAGGTCACATCATCAATCACCCTATCATCCCGGTATAGGGCGAACCATTCAGCGTGATCGGACGGAGTCCCCTTGATGGCATTCCATGTATCTTTCGTCCATGCATAAGTCTTCGAACGGATGCCACCAGTAGGACGCGCGACGATCCAGTACTTACCAGCGGGAATCGGACCGTTATCGGGCACGGCCGTGCAGCCACCCCGATTGCGGTATTGCTTGTCACCCGAATACGCCTCAAATGTGCCGATACCCAAAAAGCTGAGCGGCGATAGAAGCTCGTTATTGACCAGAAACTTTCCCGTAAGAGCCATCTTTCACGCCTCCCTATCCACGCTTACTGCACGAGTCTGTGTATTTGATATTCCCATCAAGGCAATGTCACGTAGTGCAAACATGCTAAGTCAGACCTCCTAATATTGAGAGAAGCGTTTCAGTCAAGGCACGCCTTGCTTGATCAACGACTTCGCTACACTGCCCCAATAACGGAGAATCAGGAAGTGATCCAGCGCAAAGAAGAATGTGAATTGACGAGAATTAACGCCATCGCAAAAAAGCCCGCGCAAGGCGGGCTTCGTCGGGGCAGTGGGCGGCACGCTGAAGTCACCTGTCCCCGGTAGCTTGTGTGGGTACGGCGTGCGCATGTCAGCACTAGCCTCGATCCACTTCACGGTAGCCGCGCGCAGGTCGCCGCCTTTTTGCTGTTCCGGTTCGTAGCGGTTGTGTTCGGGGTTGCGATCGCGGCAGAAAACAATGTGTCGGAATGGAAAATTTTTGAGCAGCGTAAACCGCCGTCGATCGAAAAGCCATAAGCCGGATAGAGGCACGCGCCCCTATCCGGTCCATGACTTGATCCGCCCTATTGCAAGCCGCCTGAAAACACCCTATTGCGTCGTATAACCGCCATCGACCACAAGGTTTTCTCCATTGATCATGGCCGCAGCATCGCTTGCGAGATAGAGCGCGGCGAACGCAATTTCATCGGGTTGCGCGAAGCGGCCCGACGGAATCTTGCGCTTGAACTGCGCGCCGACTTCGCCGGCCCATGCGCGCCGCCCGAGTTCCGTTTCGACGACGGTCGGTGAAATCGCGTTGACGGTAATGCCGCGCGGCCCCCATTCGCCGGCCAGCACGCGGGTCATGCCGAGTAGCGCTGCTTTGCTGGCACTGTAGGCCAGATGCTTGTCGAGCCCCACGAGCGCCGCCTGCGACGCCATGTTGACGATGCGGCCCGCGCCCCGCTCCAGCATGTGCCGCCCGACCTCGCGCGTGTAGAGAAAAGGGCCCCTGAGATTGATCGCCATAGTCTGATCCCAGAGCGCCGCGCTCATGTCCTCGGCCTTCTCGATCAAGCCGATGCCCACGTTGTTGACGAGTACGTCGATGCGTCCGAAACGAGCAATAACGTCCGCCACGATAGCTTGCGTGCGCGCTTCGTCGCTGACGTCGCCACACCATCCGGCACTGCCGTTGCCGAACGACGCCGCAACGCGTTCGACCTCGTCGCTGATGTCAACCAGCGCGACGTGCGCGCCCTGGGCCACGAACTGGGTGGCAATGGCAAGGCCGATACCCGAGGCACCGCCGGTAATCAGAACGACCTTATGGCTAAAGTCGAACGCTTGCTGAAAAGATCCGGGCATGACAAGACAACCTTTCTAGATACGGAGTACGGGGAAAAACTGGCCGGAGCAGAGACAAACCCGCAGATCAATCCGTAGATAAACCCGGCGGACAAACCCTCCGCACTCCGGCCAACGCATCACGCTTTCCTAATGCGCCGCCTCGAACTGCGCAGCGTTCGCTTTCGTCACTTCGGTCCAGGGCACCGCGTACAGTTTCGCGGTACCGTCGCCCCACGGCATGGTACTCGCGTACTGCTGCCAGATCGTCGACTGCGGCTTGTAGCTCGGCCCGATCTCGTGACGCAGCATGATATCGAGCGCGCCTTGCGCCTGCGCCTTGGCGTCCTGCCGCTCGGTCAGCACCATCTCGCCGCGGGCGATGGCCTTGATCGCATCGGTCACGCCGTCGATGCCGGCGATGGGGATCGTCTTCGGATCGATATTCGCGGCCTTCAACGCGGCAATCGCGCCGAGCGCCATTTCGTCGTTTTCGGCAATCACGCCATTGATCTGCCCGGGATGAGCCGTGATCCAGTTCTGCATCAACGTCAACGCTTCGGCACGCGACCAGTTGGCGGTCTTGCGCTCCAGCACCTTGATGCCCGGGTTCTGCTTGAGCACCTTGTCGATGCCTTCACCGCGCTGCATCGCGCCCATTTGTCCGACCGGACCTTCGAGAATCACGACGTTGCCTTTGCCGCCGAGTTTCTTCACGACCGCGCCCGCTTCGAGCTCGCCGCCGAGCACGTCGTTCGAGCCGATATACGAAACCAGTTGATCGCTCTTGACCGGGCCGTTCGATCCGACGACCGGCAGACCCGCGGCAGCGGCCTTGCGCACCACATTGCCGCCGGCAATCGAGTCGATCGGAATATAGAGCGCACCGTCGTATTTCTGCGTAATCATCGTATCGAACTGGCCGTCCTGCGTCATGTGATCGTAGCGGCCGTCGAAGACCGTCAGATTGACGAGGCCGCTCTTCACCGCGGGGTGATCCTTCAGCGCATTCACCCATAGCTGCGCATACTCGTTTCTCTGCCCATACACGGCCGCGCCGATTTTCCATGTCTTGACCGGCGCGCTTTGCGCGAACGCCGCCGCGCACGCGACACCGAGCGTAACTGCCGTGAGCCATTTTGCTGATTTCATATCGTCTCCTGGTTGTAAGTTTGCGCGAGGCAAGGCCTCAGTTGCTTTCCCGGCGCGCGGCGATATCGAGCAGAACCGCGCACACGATGACCGCGCCCTTGATGACTTGCTGGTAATACGAAGACACGCCCATCAAATCGAGTCCGTTGTTGATGACACCAATGATCAGTACGCCAAACAGCGTGCCCGCGACGCCGCCAATCCCGCCCGACAGACTCGTGCCGCCGATCACGACGGCCGCAATCGCATCGAGTTCATACCCCACCCCCGCCTGGGTCAGCGCCGAAGTCGTGCGCGCGTTGAGCACCACGCCGGCGAGTCCCGCGCAACCGCCGCAGATCGCATACACGGACAGCAGGATCAGCCGGGTCGGCACGCCACTCGCACGCGCGCTCTTTTCGTTGCCGCCGACCGCATAGACATAGCGGCCAAAGCGGGAATAGCGCAGCACGACGAGCGAGGCGGCGAACAGGGCCAGGAAGATCAGCACGGGAATCGGCACGCCGGCCACCTTCCCCTGGCCAATCAGCAGAAACGCATCGGACAGGCCGGAGATCGGCATGCCGTCGTTGTAGATCTGGGTCGCACCGCGAGCGATGCTGAGCATGCCGAGCGTGACGACGAAAGCCGGCACGCGAAAGCGGGCAATCACCAGACCGTTGAGCGCGCCGGACGCCACGCCGACCGCGACGCCCGCAACAACTGCGAGGAACGGAGCGTGCGGTGCATCGCCCGCGACGACGCTCGCCGCAACCATGCCGGCAAACGCGAGCACCGAACCGACCGACAGATCGATTCCCCCGGCGAGAATCACGAAGGTCATGCCGATGGCGAGCAGACCGTTGATCGACACCTGCTGCAGGATATTCAGCAGATTGTTGATGGTCAGAAAATACGGATTCATCGACGACAGCGCAATACAGATCGCGACAAAGGCCGCGACGATGCCGTAGCGCGACAGGTGCTTCATCGACAGGGAGCGTTGTGCAAGCATCATGATGTGGAGTCCAGATAAGTGCGGGAACAGGCAGCGCCTACGACGCGAGATGCGTCAACGCATGATGTGAAGCCTCGGCGCGTGTCAGCGTGCCGGTGATCCGGCCGCGCGCGAACACGGCGATCCGGTCGCTGACCTGCATCACCTCGTCGAGCTCCGACGACACGACAATCGCGCATCGGCCATCCGCCACGAACGTGTTGAGAAACTCGTAGATCTGCTGCTTGGTCCCTTCGTCGATACCGCGAGTCGGTTCGTCGCACAGCAGAATGCGCGGCTGCGTGAGCAGAAAACGCGCGAGAATGACTTTCTGCTGGTTGCCGCCCGAGAGTTGCTGCACGGGAATTTCAGCGGAGCTGGTGCGAATCGAGAATTGCTGGACCATCTGCGCGAGGGCGTGCCGTTCGCGTTCGGCGCGAATCCAGCCGGCTTTCGAATAGCCGCGCAGCGCCGCGAGAGAAACGTTCTCGCGCACCGAACGACAACCGACGAGACCCGTGTCCTTGCGATCCTCGGTGATAAGCGCGAGGCCGTTGCCGAGCGCATCGGCCGGCTTGTCGATGCGCACCGGTTTTCCGTCGATCAGCAGCGTGCCTTCGTCGGGCCGCGTCAGACCGAATACGGCATTGAGAAATTCGCTGCGGCCCGCGCCCATCGGCCCATAAATGCCGAGAATCTCGCCGCGCCTGACCTGCAGATCGATGCCGGTAAAACGCTTGCGCTGCGCGTAGCCGCGCGCTTCGAGCATGACCGGCGCGTCGGGCAGCGTGGTCGGGCGCTGGCTCTTCGTCACGCGCTCGCCGACGATCCCATGCACCAGATGCGCGGCGTCGATATCCGCGAGCCTCCCCGCTTCGATAAAGCCGCCGTTGCGAAAGATCGTGTATTCGGTAGCGATCGAAAATATCTCGCTCATGCGGTGCGAGACGTAGATCACGCCCACCCCGCGAGCGGTCAGCCGGTGGATCGCGTCGAAAAGGATCGCCGTTTCGGCCTCGCCGATCGCGGAAGTCGGCTCGTCCATGATCAGAATGTCGCTGTCGTAGCTGATCGCCTTGGCGATTTCGACAAGCTGGCGCTTGGCGAGACTCAAGCGTCGCAGCGGCGCCCGCACGTCGATCGAGAAACCGAGCGACTCCATCAGTTCGGCCGCGCGTTTGAAGAGGCGGCGGTAGTCGACGACGAGCCCGCCGAGCTTCATCGGTTCGCGGCCGAGAAACAGATTCTCCGCGACAGTCATGTCGAGCAACGGATTCAGCTCCTGGCTGATCATCGCAATGCCGGCCGCCAGGGAGTCCGCCGGCGACTCGAAATTGACCGGCTTGCCCTTGCAACTGATCGTGCCGCCGTCGCGCCTCAGCATGCCGGTCAGGATGTTCAGAAACGTCGACTTGCCGGCGCCGTTGCCGCCGCACAATGCGTGCACCGTGCCCGGCCGCAGTTCGAGCCGGCCGTCGCGCAGCGCCGGCACGCCGTTGAACGATTTCTGCACACCCGCGGCATGCAGCAGGTAGTGATCGTTGTCCATGTTTCCACCACGTTGCGTTTTTATACGGTGTCCCGATCGATGCCGAAAGATTCGCTGCCGCCCGCTGTGGGGTGCGTGAGGCAGCCGGTGGCTCAGCGGGCTCAGTGGATCTCAGCGGATTTCACCGGATTCACCGGGTAAAGGCGGCAGCGTTGCCTGCGTCGACGTTGAGGATGTTCCCGGTCGACTTGGCCGACAGATCGCTCGCGAAGAAGTACACGCCTTCGGCAATGTCCTCGGGCAGCACGCTGAGCTTGAGCATGCTGCGCTTGCGATAGAAGTCTTCGATGTCGTCCGTCGCGATCTTGTTGGTGGCGGCACGCTCTTCCTTCCACTTGCCGTTCCATATCTTCGAGCCGCGTATCACCGCATCGGGATTCACGACGTTGACGCGAATGCCGTGCTCGGCGCCTTCCAGCGCGAGACAACGCGCCAGATGGATTTCCGACGCCTTGGCCGTGCAATAGGCGGCCGCGCCCGCCGACGCAACGAGCCCGTTCTTGCTCGCGACAAATACGATGCTTCCGCCGACACCCTGCTCGCGCAACAGCCGATACGCGGCACGCGCGACCAGAAAATAACCGGTCGACAGAATGTTCATATTGCGATTCCAGAGTTCGAGGCTGGTATCGCCGATCGCCGCCGAGGACGCGATGCCCGCGTTCGACACCACCAGGTCGAGCCCGCCGAAACTCGCGAGGGCCGCGGCCATCGATGCCTGCACTGACGCCTCGTTCGTCACGTCGGTCACGGCGCTGGCCACCATGTCCTTGCCGAAACGCTGGCGCAGGCTTGCCTCGGCTTCGGTCAAGGCGTTCGCATCGATGTCGGCGAGCAGCACGCACGCGCCTTCCTGCAAGAAACGCTCGGCGGTCGCCCGGCCGATGCCGCCCGCCGCCCCGGTGACCAATGCGATGCGGCCCGCCAGGCTCTTCGGCTTGGGCATGCGTTGCAGCTTGGCCTCTTCGAGCAGCCAGTATTCGATGTCGAACGCTTCCTGTTCGGGCAGACCGACATAGCGGTCGACACGCTGCGCCTCGCGCATCACGTTGATCGCATTGATGTAGAACTCGCTCGCGATGCGGGCCGTGGCCTTGTCGCGCGCGAAGCTCAGCATACCCACGCCGGGGATCAGGTAGATCACCGCGTTCGGGTCGCGCATGGCCGGGCTGTTCGGACGCTTGCAACGTTCGTAGTAGTCCCGATAGTTCTCGCGGTACTGCTCGAGCGTGACGTCGAGGCCCGCGATCACCTCGTCGAGGTTGTTGCGCTGCGGATCGAAGTCCAGCACCAGCGGATAGATCTTCGTGCGCAGAAAATGATCGGGACAGGACGTGCCGAGCGCGGCCAACGGCGCCAGTTCCTTGCTGCACACGAATTCGAGCACTTCCGCGCGATCGTCGAAATGCCCCTGCTTGTACTGGCCGCCCGCCGCCGCGCCGCTAATCTTGCCGCGCAACGCCGGAACGAGCCGCTCGACCACGTGCAACCTCGCCTCGCTGTCGAGCGGCGCCTGCACCGCACCGCCGAAGGCCGGTTTGTCGCTACGCGCGGCAAGCCACGCATTGGCCTGCGCGATCACGCGCACTGTGTTCTCGTAACACGCCTTCGAGGTGTCGCCCCAGGTGAAAAGACCATGGTTTTGCAGCACCAGGCCTTTGAGCCCCGGATGGTCGCGAGTGATGTTGCCGAGCTGGACACCAAGGTCGAAGCCGGGGCGTTGCCACGGCACCCAGGCAAGCTCGCCGTGAAAAATCTCGCGCGTCAGCTGCTCGCCGTTCTCGCTCGCCGCGATTGCGATCACCGCGTCCGGGTGCATGTGATCGACGTGCGCTTTCGGAATGTACGCATGCAGCGCGGTGTCGATGCTCGCGGCGCGCGGATTCAGGTTGAAGGTGCAATGGGAGGCCATCGCCACCATCTCGTCCTCGTGAGCGAGTCCGCGATAGCGCGACTTGAGCGCTTGCAGCTTGTCCATATAGAGCGTGGCAAAGCCGTCGAGCCTCATACTGCCGACGTCGCCGCCCGATCCCTTGACCCACAGGACCTGCACCGGCTGCCCGGTCAGGGGATCGGGCATGTCGATCTTGCCGGACGTATTGCCACCGCCGAAGTTGGTGATGCGCAGGTCACTTCCCAGCAGATTGGAGCGATACAGCAAAAGCTCCGGCTCGGACATCGATGCAGCCCGCGTGTCGTCCCACAGGGAGACGATCGGGGTCGAAGCGGCAAGATCGGAAGAGGTCTTCATGGAAGCGTTGTCTCGCGGGTTTCGTGGATTGATGGAGCGCAGTTTGTCCACAAAACGCTCATTTTTCAATCGAATTCCGATCAACTTTTTGATTGTTTTGAGCGAGGGTTTTCCATTATCAGGCAATTGATGATTGTTCTGTGAGCGAATGACATAATCCGCCTGAACATGGAGAACCGGCCTTGATCAACCATACGCGGCGCAAGAAATTGCTGAAAATCCTCGCTGAGCGGGGCAGCGTGACCGTCACCGAACTCGAGGGCGCGCTCAACGCGTCCGCCGCCACCATCCGGCGCGACATCGCGGTGCTGGCAACCAGCGGACAACTCGTCAAGGTGCACGGCGGCGCGCAGCATATCGCGCCTGACAAACCGGGTGGACTGGTGGGATCGAACTTCCGGGAAAGCACGGCGGTGCATCCCGAGCGCAAGCGGGCGATCGCCCGGCGCGCGGCGCAGATGTGCCTCGATGGCGAGACCGTCATCATCAATGGCGGAAGCACCACGCACATGATGGCGGAGTACCTCGCCGAGAGTCAGCTCACCATCCTGACCAACTCGTTCCTCACGGCCCAGCAGTTGCTCACGCAGAGCCGCAACGAAATCCTGCTGCCGGGCGGCAAGGTTTATCGCGAGCAGAACGTGATCGTCAGTCCCTTCGAGAACGACGTGATCCAGAATCACTACGCGAGCAAGATGTTCATCGGCGCCGCCGCCGTCTCGCCGTTAGGACTGCTCGAAAGCGATCCGCTGCTCGTGCGCGCCGAGATCAAGCTGATGAAGCAGGCCGACGAGATCATCGTGCTCGTCGACAGTTCCAAGTTCGCGAGCCGGCGTGGCGGACTCATCGTATGCCCGCTCTCGCGCGTGAAGATGCTGATCACCGACAGCGGCGTCGCGGCGGAAACCGTGGAGATGCTGCAAGGCCAGGGCATCGACGTGATCGTGGTCGAGGCCGACCCGGTGGCATCATGAGTGCCGCGCCAGGCCGTCCGGGCGGCGGCAGGGTCGCGGTGTTCGACATCGGCAAGACCAACCTCAAACTCAGCCTGATCGACGAGAACGGTACCTCGCTTGCGGAAGCCCGCCGCGCCAATCATGCCGTGAACGCGGGCCCTTATCCGCACTTCGACGTCGGTACCATCTGGGACTGGCTGCTAGGCGAACTGGCGCGATTTTCCGAGCCGCACCGGATCGGCTCGATCATTACGACGACCCACGGCGCCACCGTTGCGCTGCTGGGCGACGCGGAACTCGCCCTACCCGTGCTCGACTACGAATTCACGGGCATAGAGGAAGTCGACGCCGCCTATGCGTCGCTGCGCGACGATTTCGATCGCACGTTTTCGCCGGCACTACCCGGCGGCCTGAATGTCGGCAAGCAACTGTACTGGCAGTCGCTGCGGTTTCCCGAGGCATTTGCGCGGACGCGCGCGATCGTGCCTTATCCGCAGTACTGGGCATGGCGTCTGTGCGGCGTGGCGGCGGGAGAAATCACCTCGTGGGGCTGTCATACCGATCTGTGGGACGTGGCGAACGGCGAACTCGCGCCGATGGTACGCAAGATGGGCTGGCAGGATCTTTTTCCGCCGCTGCGCGAGGCCGATGCGGTCCTCGGCGTATTACGGCCGGAAGTGGCCGCGCGCACCGGCCTGCCCGCCGATTGCCGCGTCGTGTGCGGCATCCACGACAGCAACGCGTCGATGGTCAAGCACGTCTATGGCGCGCGAGTTCCGCAAGCGCCGTTGAACGTCATCTCATCGGGTACGTGGACACTCGTAGCCGGTATCGGCGCGCCGCTTTCGGTACTCGATCCACGACGTGACATGCTGGCCAACGTCGATGCGTGGGGCCGTCCGGTCGCATGCGCCCGCTTCATGGGCGGACGCGAATTCTCGATACTCAATGCGGGACACGCGAACGACTGCCGCTGGGAAGATATCGCCGCGCTCGTCGTGCGCCGAACCCTCGCGCTACCGAGCTTCGCACCGCTGGGCGGCCCCTGGCCTGACCGGCGCGGTGAAATTCGCGGACCGCAACCGGCTTCCGCACAGGAATCCTATGCACTGGCCACGCTCTACACCGCGCTGGTCGCCGACGATTGCCTCTCGCACCTGAATAGCAGCGGAGAGATCGTGATCGAAGGCCCGTTGACGGCCAATCCCCACTTCGCCGCCCTGCTCGCGACACTGCGGCCCGCACAGGCGGTGTGGGTATCCGAAGACCGCTCAGGGACGACCGGTGGCGCCTATCTTCTGGCGTGCCGGCCCACGGCATACGACCCGCCGCGTTCGCGCGCGCGGCCCGTTGCGACGTTGCCGATGTCGGACTATGTCGCCGATTGGCACAATGCGTTGACACACGCGCCGCACGCGCATCCTTAAGCCCGCGCTCAATACGCCGGCGCGCAACCATCCTTGCGATGCCCGGATGCGCCGGCCGCGCAGCGCCGCAAGCGGATCGGCATTCGGCAATGCCGACGGTTCGGCCGTCGGCGAGCGCTCCGTTTTCGCGTTCTCCGTGAAAACAGACTTCAGACCGGGTTCAATGCGAACCGCCCATCAAGCACCGCCGCAATGTTGTCCAAAGCAGTGAAACCCATCTGGTCGCGCGTCTCGACTGTCGCACTCGCCATGTGAGGCGAAAGGAACACGTTATCGAGACCGGCGAAGCGCGGGTCGACGTTGGGCTCGTTCCGGTAAACGTCGAGTCCCGCGCCGAACAGATGTCCCGATGTCAACGCATCGTAGAGCGCCTCTTCGTCGACCAGCGCGCCACGAGCAGCATTGACGAAAACCGCTCCCTTCGGCAGCAGGGCGAATTCTTTTTTCGTCATGATCGGCGTGCCGCTGCCGGGAACGTGCAGTGTCAGTACCTCGCAGTGCGGCAGCAATTCGTCGAGACTGCCGTAAAACGTCGCGCCATTCTCCAGCGACGGCGACGCACGCTGGATGTCCGTATAAACGACGCGCATGCCGAATCCTTGCGCGCGTCTCGCCACGGCTCGTCCGATACGGCCGAATCCGACGATCCCGAGCGTCCGTCCATGCACACGCGTTCCCAACATGTCAGTCATGCCAAACGATTTCCCCCAGCCCTGGCGCATGATCCGTTCGTATTCGGACGCGCGCCGGCTCGCGGCGAGAACCAGCAGCATGGAAAAATCGGCGGTGCATTCGGTCAATGCATCGGGTGCGTTCGTCACGGCGATTCCGCGTTCGCGGGCGAACGCGACGTTCATATGATCGACACCCGCACTGGCATTCGCAATGATCCTGACGTTGGCAGGCAACTCCGCAATGTGCTCCTTCTGCAAGCCCGATTTTTTCCCGATGAGAACAGCCGGCACCTCGTGCTGCTTGCAGAAGTCGACGACCGACCACGAGTCCATATCGGCATCGGTCACGAAGGCATGAAAGTCATTGACCGCGCGACTTGCCACGGCAGTGGGAACCCTTCGGGCAACCAGGAGTTGGGGTTTGTTTTCAGACATGAGAGGTTCCTTGAGATCGATGGGTGCGCTTAGGCTACGAAAACCGATCCCCGGCGGTCAATGTTGATTGGAAGAATCAACTTGAGCGCGTCTCCATGCGTCCCTGTTTCGGCCGGCACAACACGTCCACCTCTCGAACCTCAGGAAAACCCTGATGTCAGGCCCGCCAGTCAAGACATTGGATGTTGATTCATCGAATCAAGATTGCCTCGCACTTTGTGTCAATGCAATTCTTCTTTCGTCATCACTTCACTGACGAGGAGCATCGAGCAATGTCCGCACTGAAGAAATTCGCCGCCGTCACGGGCGCCGGCTCAGGCATCGGCCGCGCCGCCGCGCAGGCGCTGGCCGCCGCGGGATTCACCGTCGCGCTGATCGGGCGCCGGGAAGAACCGCTGCTGGAAACGCTGGAGGCCATCAGGTCCGAGGGCGGCGAGGCGCGGGTGTTTCCTGCGGACGTCACCAACGAAGCTTCCGTCGAGCATGCGTTCTCCCGTATTGCGCAGGAATTCGGCCGCCTGGACGTGCTCTTCAACAATGCCGGCCGGAACGCCGGCGCGGTTCCTCTCGAAGAATACGAACTCGATTTCTGGAGCGATGTCGTCGCGACCAATCTGACCGGCGTGTTCCTGTGTGCCCGGGCGGCATGGCGTCTGATGAAAACGCAAACGCCGCAAGGCGGAAGAATCATCAACAACGGATCGATCTCGGCGCATTCTCCTCGCCCCAATACGATCGCCTATACGGCGACGAAACACGCCGTCACCGGCATCACAAAATCGCTGGCTCTCGATGGACGCGCCTACCACATCGCTTGCGGCCAGATCGACATCGGCAACGCGGCCACGCCGCTCACCGAGCGCATGAAACGCGGCGTCCTGCAAGCCGATGGAAGCACCGCTCCCGAGGCAAGAATAGACGTCGGGCACGTTGCCGACGCCGTCGTGCAGATGGCGAGTCTTCCGCTGGAGGCCAACGTGCTGAACATGACGATCATGGCGACTGCCATGCCTTTTGTCGGCCGCGGATAACCCGGCTTCCCGCCAGATAACGACAACAACAGGCGACTGTTAAGGAGACACCGATGAAAGCGGTAGGAGAACAACCGATGTCGATTCAGGATTCGTCCGACTACGTCATCGCGGCCAAACCGTCGAAAGTCCGATACGTGGTGCTCGCGATGCTGCTCGTCGCCACCACCCTCAATTACGTCGACCGATCGGCACTCGGTATTGTGGCACCCGGCCTGTCCAAAAGTCTGTCGCTCGACAAGATGCAGATGGGCGAGCTGTTCGCCGCCTTCGGCCTCGCCTATTCCTTCGCGCTGCTGCCAGGCGGGCTGCTCGCCGACGTATTGGGCTCGCGGCTCGCCTACGCGCTCTCTCTCGTCGGCTGGTCCTTCGCTACGCTGACACAGGGTCTCGCCAACGGTTATCACATGCTGCTCGGCTCCCGGCTCACGATGGGCGCGCTCGAAGCGCCCGCCTTTCCGTCCAATGCCCGTTCGGTGACACTGTGGTTTCCGGCCCAGGAACGCGGCTTTGCGACCAGCGTCTACGTGATGGGGCAATACATCGGAACGCCGCTTTTCACCGGGCTGCTGTTGTGGATCTCCACCACCTACGGCTGGCGCTCGGTCTTCTTCGTCACGGGCGCATGCGGTATTCTCTTCAGCCTCGTGTGGTATCGCCTCTATCGCGACCCGCATCAGCACAAGACCGTCAACGCAGCGGAACTTCAATACATCAACGAAGGACGCTCGACAGGAGCGCAGAAAGCCCGCGAGAAATTCAACTGGCGCATGGCGATCCAGTTGCTGCGCTACCGGCAGATTCTCGCGATCTGCCTCGGGAAATTCTGCAATAACACCCTGCTGGTTTTCTTCACGACCTGGTTCATGACCTATCTGATCGAAGCGCGTCATATGTCGATGATCAAGGTCGGCATATTTCAGGCACTTCCATTCCTCGGTGCAACGGCAGGCATTCTCGTCGCCGGGTCGCTGTCGGATTTCTTCATCCGGCGCGGCGTGTCCGTTTCCGCGGCCCGAAAGGCGCCGCTTATCATCGGCACGCTGCTCGGTGCCTCCGTTGTCTTCGTGAACTTTGTCGAATCGAACGCCATGGTAATTGCGATCCTGACGATTGCATTCTTTGCCCAGGGGATCGGCTCGATGTCGTGGGCCGCGGTTTCGGAAATCGCGCCGCGACAGTACGTGGGCCTGACCAGCAGCATCACCAGTCTCGCGGCAAACATCGCGGGGGTGACGACGCCGCTCATGATCGGCTATATCACGCACCATACCGGCCACTTCTACTGGGCACTCAACCTGATGGGTGCCATCTGCCTGCTTGGCACGTTCTCCTATTCGATTTTTCTCGGGAAACTTTCCCGTATCGAACTTTGATCCGGAAACATCCGGTGAAATAGATCAGGTACAACGACATGATTGAATTCAAATGGGACCATCTCCAGCTCCGTTCCACCGACGCCGAAGCGACAGCTGCATGGTTTGCCCGCTGTCTGAACGCCGAAATCGTACGTCGCCCCGCAAGAGTGGATCTTCGTCTCGGCAGCATCAATCTCTTCATCACCGCACTGACGCAAGCGCACGCTGTTCAGTTGCCCGCGGGAGCCCGGAAAGAAGGCATCGATCATTTTGGCGTCACCGTGAATGATCTGGACGCGGCATTCGAACATCTGATCCACTGCGGAGCGGATATCGTCGAGCCTATCAAGCCGGTTCGGGCCGGTGTCCGGGCCTGCTTCGTGCGTGCCCCGGGCAACATCCTCGTCGAAATCCTGGAGCGCAAGCCCGCCGAGATGACTTTTACCTGAAAAGCGGTCAATATCGAAACCACATCGATAGCGACGGCGCGCCATGTGCGAGCGCTATCGCGCGGTCTTCCCTCTCATCCACTGCATCGCGACGCATCCATTTCATGCGCAACTGGATCACCCTGACTGAAGCGGCCCGACAACTCGGCGTACAACCGCAAACGGTCTACGCGTACGTCAGTCGGGGCAGCATTGCCGTCATGCCCGATCCGCTCGATCCGAGAAAGAGTCTCTACCGGGCCGAGGACGTGCTCGGGCTCTGCCGGAAAAAACAGGTCGGGCGCAAGCGCGAAGCACTCGCTGCCGGGACGATATTCGGTGCCGAGCCTTGCATCTATAGCGGTATCACGACCTTTTCGAAGGGGCGTGCGTACTATCGCGGACACAACAGCATCCGGCTGTCGGAGACGGCGACGCTCGAAGAAGTCGCCGCGATCCTGTGGAACGCGCGGCCCCCCATCTCTTTCGAGTCCGCCAGCATCCCGCTGCAAGGCGACGAGCGCGGCAGACAATGCGCGTTCATGTCGCTCGCGGCGCTGGCCGCCAACGGACACTCCACGCACGGACGTACCGACAGTGCGCTGCATGCCGAGACAGGCCGGCTGGTCGCGGTTGTCGCGCAGGCGTTCGGCGCGCAATGCGACGGCCATGCCCAATGGACCCACGAGCGGCTTGCCCTGGGCTGGCGGCAGGACGCCGCCGTGGCCGATCTGATCCGGCGAGCGCTGGTACTGATCGCCGACCACGAAATCACCAGTTCCACGTTTGCCGCGAGAATTACCGCGTCTACCGGTGCATCGCTGGCCGGGTGCCTGCTGACCGGGCTCGCCACGTTCTCCGGTCCCTTGCATGGTGATGCATCGGGGCGCGTGCGCGCGGTCTTCGACGACGTCGAAAGACTGGGCGCCGAGCACGTTGTCAGCCACCATCTGCAATCCGCGATCCCGATTCCCGGCTTCGGGCACCATCTTTATCCGGACGGCGACCCGCGAGCGCGTGCCTTGCTGGATCGGCTCGATCCGCCCAAGGAACTGGCGTCGTTCATCGACAAGGTCGTGACGCTCACGGGTCTGCAACCGACTATCGACGTCGCGCTCGCGACGTTGGCCACGCAATTTCAGCTTCCGCGCGACGCCGCATTCGGTCTGTTTGCAACCGCCCGCAGCGTCGGACTGCTCGCGCATTGCATCGAGCAGCTCAGGGTAGGCAAAGTCATCCGGCCGCGAGGACGCTATACCGGCCCGGCTCTAGAAGAAAGCAGAACGGATGGATCGGCGGAGAACGAAGACAAAACGCTCGATCCCGTCCTGCTCGACAAGAATCGGGTCTTCAAGACGATTGCCCGCTGAACGGGCCGACGTGTTCGAGATCCGCCCGAACGCCGTTCGAATCTCACCCGAAACGCGACAACGCCCAAACGGCAGCGATGCAGCCCGCGTGCCGCGGCACCTCTTCGCCCCCGCCGTCAAAATCTACGCCCCATGCCGCCCAAACCGCTCCGCCAGAAAGTCGATAAAAGCGCGGGCACGCGCCGACTGATTGCGCCGGTTCGGGTAATAGACGAACAGGTCGGCCGACGGCTGCACGAACTCGGGCAGCACCACGCGCAAGCGGCCGCTTTCGAGGTATTTCGCAAGGTCCCACTCGGAGCGCAGCAGGATGCCGTGACCATCGAGCGCCCAGCTCAGCACGATGTCGCCATCGTTGCTCGACAGCACGCCGCGCACCTTCACCGAGTGCGGCTCGCCGTTGCGTTCGAGACGCCAGATGCCGTAGGCATCGTCGTTCTGCCGATGGACGATGCACTGATGGCTCGCAAGATCGGCCAGGCTTTCGGGTGTGCCGTGCAACTCGAGATAACGCGGCGACGCGCATAGAAAGCGCCGGTTCGCCATGATGCGGCGCGCGTTGAGCCGCTTGTCCGGCAATTCGCCAAAGCGAATCGCGAGATCGACTCCGCTTTCGACAAGATCGATCGGCCTGTCGGTCACGTCCAGTTGCACCTCGACATGCGGATAGCGCTTCGCGAACTCGGACACGAACGGCGCAATCGTCGTGCGGCCGAAGCCGAGCGTCGCGTTCACGCGCAACAAGCCGCGCGGCACCGAACGGCTCGACGATACGATGTCTTCCATCTCCCTGACTTCGGCGAGAATCCGCGTCGCGTAGTGCAGGAAAGTCTCGCCCTCGGCGGTCAGACTGACACTGCGCGTGGTGCGATTCACGAGCCGCACGCCGAGCCGCGCTTCGAGTTGCGCGAGGCGCTTGGTCGCCGCCGGCGGCGTAATGTCGAGATCGCGCGCGGCGGCCGACAGGTTGCCGTAGCGCCCGAGCAGGACGAAAAACTCGAGGTACGAGGTCAGGTCGTTTTTCACCACAGGTTAATAAAGAAGTGAATTCAGGTGAATCATAGTACCGATTCCAACGCCTAATCTAGCGCCTTGAACCGCCAGTCATTCCGAACACTGGCCGTGCCATCTGGAGACATCCATGAAAATCGTAGAAATCCGCGAAAAGACCGTTCCGATCAGCTCCTCGATCCGCAACGCCTACATCGACTTCAGCAAGATGACGCTGAGTCTCGTCGCCGTGGTCACGGACGTGATCCGCGACGGCAAGCCCGTCATCGGTTACGGCTTCAACTCGAACGGCCGCTACGGCCAAGGCAAGCTGATGCGCGAGCGCTTCATTCCGCGCGTGCTCGACGCCGATCCGGCGACGCTCGTCAACGATGCCGGCGACAATCTCGACCCGCACCGTGTCTGGGCGACGATGTTCACGAACGAAAAACCGGGTGGCCACGGCGAGCGCTCGGTCGCCATCGGCACGATCGACATGGCCGTGTGGGACGCGGTCGCGAAGATCGCAGGCAAGCCCCTGTTCCAGCTGCTCGCCGACCGCTACGGCAACGGTCAGCCCGATCGCAAGGTGTTCGTCTACGCCGCGGGCGGCTACTACTATCCGGGCCAGGACCACAGCAAGCTGAAGGACGAAATGCGCAGCTATATCGACCGTGGCTATACGGTCGTGAAGAAGAAGATCGGCGGTGCGTCGCTCGACGAAGACCTGCGCCGTATCGACTCCATCCTGAGCGTACTGCAAGACGGCCAGAAACTCGCCGTCGACGCAAACGGCCGCTTCGATCTCGACACGGCGATTCAATACGCCAAGGCGCTCTCGCAATACGATCTGTTCTGGTACGAGGAAGCCGGCGATCCGCTCGACTTCGAATTGCAGGCGACGCTGCGCAACTACTACGACAAACCGATGGCGACCGGCGAGAACCTGTTTTCAATGCAGGACGCGCGCAACCTGATTCGCTACGGCGGCATGCGTGCCGATCGCGACTGGCTGCAATTCGACTGTGCGCTGAGCTATGGCCTCGTCGAATATCTGCGCACGCTCGAGATGCTGCATCAGCATGGCTGGTCCGCGAGCCGCTGCATCCCGCACGGCGGCCACCAGATGTCGCTCAACATCGCGGCGGGTCTCGGCCTCGGCGGCAACGAGTCGTATCCCGATCTGTTCCAGCCGTATGGCGGCTTCCCCGACGGCGTGAAGGTCGAGAACGGCTACATCACGATGCCCGAGCTGCCCGGCATCGGCTTCGAAGGCAAGGCCGATCTGTTCGCGGAAATGCAGAAGCTCTCGGCATAACCGCCCGGCGCATGTGCCGGCCACCGCAAGCCGGCACATGCGCACGAGCAGTCCTCTATGGAAATAACGGCGCGGACACGCTAGAGTCCCAGCAGGTTAGAGGCAACGTCGCTGCTGCCTTCATGTACTGCGCCGAACGGCTTTGCAACGGTTTGGTGAACTCGGCGGCTGGCGTGCAGGCAAGGTTTTCGTCGTGTGCACACGAACTGAATAACGCTGCATTTCCAGGGGCCAACGATGACGCCATTCGAATCGCTCGCGCAGCGTAGCGCGACCGGCCACAACGCACGCAAGAACGCCCCACGCAGCGCCCACGCCGGGATCGGCAAGGTCGATCGCGATCCGGTCCGCCTGCTGCGCGAAAGCAGCCGCGGCCGCGTCGAATCCCTCGTGCCGCTGCGCTACGGACGCATGCTCGAATCACCGTTCACGTTCTATCGCGGCAGCGCGATCATCCAGGCGCATGATCTCGCGGCGACCGCGAACAGCGGCTTTCACTTCCAGATTTGCGGCGACTGCCATCTGATGAATTTCGGCGGCTTCGCGACACCCGAGCGCGCGCTCGTGTTCGACATCAACGACTTCGACGAAACCGCCGTCGGTCCGTGGGAGTGGGACCTGAAGCGTCTCGCGGCGAGCCTCTATATCGCCGTCCGCCATCTCGGCCACGGCGACAAGCTCGCCGACGAAGTCGTCGCGCATTGCGTGCAAAGCTATCAGCACTGGACCGCGCGCTACTCGGACATGAGTCCGCTCGAACTGTGGTACGAGCTCATCACGTTCGCGCGTCTCGAGGAAATCTCGCCGACCGAGGATGCGCGGCAACGCATCCGCAACAGCATCGCCAGAGCATCGCGCCGCACGCATGAAACGATCCTGCCGAAGCTCGCGAACCGCCGCGAAGGCATCTGGCAGATTCGCGACGTGCCGCCGACCGTGTTCCACGTGCACGGCAAGAGCACGCTCTTCACGCACGAGGACGACTGGCTCGGCCTCGGCGACTGGCGCACGTTGATGGAGCCGATCTATAAGCACTACCTGAAATCGCTCGGCACGGTGCGGCGTACGCTGCTCGATCACTTCGAGATGCACGACATGGCGTTCAAGGTCGTCGGCGTCGGCAGCGTGGGCACGCGCTGCCTGATCCTGCTGATGGTCGATCAGCACGAGAAGCCGCTCTTCATCCAGTTCAAGGAAGCGTCCACCTCGGTCGTGACGCGCTACTTCAAGGCGCCGGGGCCGAAGCATCAGGGCCAGCGCGTCGTCGATGGACAACGGCTCATGCAGGGCGCGAGCGATCCGTTCCTCGGCTGGACCACCGGCCCGTTCGGGCGCGCGATCTACGGCCGCCAGTTACGCGACATGAAGATTTCGGCCACGCTCGAACTGTTTGCGAAAGACACGTTCCGCCAATATGCGGGCATGTGCGGCTGGGTGCTCGCGCGCGCTCACGCGAAAGCGGGCGGACTCGCAACCGAAGTCGCGGCCTATCTCGGCAATGGCGATCAGATGTCCGAAGCACTCGTCGCTTATTCGCGCGCCTACGCGGATCAGGTGGAGAAAGACTACGAGGTATTCCGCGCCGCCTGCCGCAGCGGCCGGCTCGAAGCGCGCACCGACGCGGACATGGCGGCCGATTTCGTCGCGTAGGCGCACAGGCGTGCATCAGGTTTTCGGCATGCTCCTATCGCCCTCATCGTCCTCGCCGACGACGCCGAATTCGACCGCCGTCTTCACATAGAACAGATGCAGCCCCTCCGCGCGAAGCCGCTCGAATAACCGCCCGGCTTCATCGGCCGTGACCGCCATGACGACGGACAGCGGCTGATCCGCGAGCTCGAAGAAGTGCGCGGAATGAATCCGGTGATGCTGCCCGACACCCTCGCAGGCCGGAATCACGGTCGCACCGCGCAGACCGAGTTCGCCCGCCAGATGCACGAGCCAGTCGGCGAGCGGTTTGCCATGATGGCTGCGCGCCTGCTGGGTAAAGAAGGTGATCTGATAGCCGTTCATGTCGAGGCTCCCCAACCTTCAGTGCATCCGGTTTCGGGACGGGTATGAAACCAGTGTAGATGGCGGGCGGCGGCAGCGCCAGGTGGAGAAGCGCGACCGGTATGGGTAGCGTGGCTACGCGTTCCTATACGAGGCTTCGAGCGGCATACGCTGGGGGTAATGCGTGCGCCGTCCGCCATAAGCACTGCGGGGTCTTGCCCGTGAAGGCAAGACCCCGCGATGTTTTCGCGCCGTATCGACAGCGCGTGGTTGCTACGGCGAGATTACTGGCCGTACACGTCGAAATCGAAATACTTCTTCGCGATCCGGTCGTACGTGCCATCGGCGCGAATATCGGCGATCGCCTTGTCGATTTTTTCCTTCAGGTCGGTATCTTCCTTACGCAAGCCAATTGCCGTTCCGCTGCCGAGCGTTTTCGCGTCGTAAAGCGGATTGCCGGCAAATGCAAAGTCCTTGCCGCGCGGCGTACGCAGGAAGCCGATTTCGGCTTGCACCGCGTTCTGCAACGACGCGTCGATGCGCCCGGCGAGCAAGTCCGAGTACACGAGGTCCTGGTCCTGATAAGGCACGATCACGGCACCGGCGGGTTCCCAATACGTCTTCGCATACGTCTCCTGGATCGAGCCCTGTTCGACGCCGATGCGCTTGCCCTTCAGCGCTTCCGGCGTCGGCACGATCGATGAGTCCTTCTTCGCGACGAGACGCGTCGGAATGCGGAACACCTTCGACGAGAACGCGATCTGCGCCTGACGCGCGGGCGTCATCGACATGGTCGACAGCACGCCGTCGAATTTACGCCCCTTCAACCCCGGGATCATGCCGTCGAACGAGTTTTCGACCCACACGCATTTCGCGTTCAGACGACGGCAGATTTCATTGCCGAGGTCGATATCGAAACCGACGAGCTTGCCATCGGCGGCCTTCGATTCGAACGGCGGATAGCTCGCGTCGACGCCGAATCGCATGGTCGACCAGTCCTTGGCGATCGCGCTGCCGGACGAGACGGCGAGCAACGCAAGCGTCAGGGCTGCAAGCGTGGTTTTCATTTTGGCTCCTTTTACTCTTCTGAAGAAAGACGGATACGCGGCGCGCTTCACCGCGTTGGCGCACCCCGGCGCCCGGAACCCGACATTCGACCGTGATCTGCGTGGCCGCGCAAATTCATTTAGGGAATTAATTTATGCGTGGAGCGCATAGACCGTACAACAAGCCCACCCTCTCGACTCAATGCGGACTACGCACTAACCACACGAAGAAGATGCCCCCGAACAAACCCGTCACCACACCGATAGGCAGATCGTCAGGCGAGATCAGCGTACGCGCCGCCACGTCGGCCCAAACCAGCATGATCGCGCCCACGAGGGCCGACGTCGGCAAGAGCCGCGCGTGCCCTGCGCCGACCAGCCGGCGCGCCGCATGCGGCGCCACGAGGCCGACGAAGCCGATCGCGCCGCTCACCGCGACCATCCCCGCCGTGAGGAGCGAGCACACGACGAACAATTCCCGGCGCAGGCGGGTCACGTTCACGCCGAGCGTAACGGCAACGACGTCGCCGCTCATCAGCGCATCGAGTTCGCGGCGGCGGCCGATCAGCAAAATCAGGCTGATGCCGACGAGCGCCGCCGGTACGTCAAGCAGGTTCCAGCGCGCAAGCCCGAGCCCGCCGAGCATCCAGAACAGTACCGACGAGGCAGCGCGTTGATCGCCGAGATAAAGCAGCAGATTCGCGAGGGCCATCAGCACGAACGAGATCGCGACGCCGGCGAGCAGCAAGCGCTGCGCATCGACTCGCCCGCCGCGCGCGCCGCATGCGATCACGAGCGCCGTTGCCGCGAGCGCGCCGGCGAAGGCGCAAACCGGCAGTGTCAGCACGCCCCACGCCGCCCCGATCCACAACGTCGCCGCCACCGCACCGACGCTCGCACCCGCGCTCACGCCGAGCAGATGCGGATCCGCAAGCCGGTTCGAGGTCGCGGCCTGCAAGACCGCCCCCGCGACCGCGAGCGCCGCGCCGACCAATGCGCCGAGCAGCACACGCGGCACGCGGATCATCCAGACGATGGCGTCGTTCATGTCGGCCGGATGCGTGCGGCCAACAGCATGTGCGGCGATCGTGCGCATGACGTCGCCCGCAGCGATGCGTGTTGAGCCGAGGCCGACCGCGAGCACGATCGACACCGCCAGCACGATCGCGAGCAACGCGAACGGCAGCACGCGCGCGCGTCGGCCTGTCGCGCTCATCGTGAAACGCGCGGCGGGCGCGCAAAGGCTTCGGGATGCAAACCGCGCGCGATCGTCCCGATCGCTTCCGCGTTCCGCACGCCGGGCGTGGCCGCGTCATAGGGCACCACGATAAAACGCCGCTCGCGAATCGCCGCGACGTTCGCGAGCGCGGGCGACGCAAGCAGGAACGCCTCTTTCTGGGCCGCCGTCACCGCGCCATAGTCGACGATCACGATCACTTGCGGATCGCGCGCCACCACGCTTTCCCAGCTCACCTGCGCCCAGCTCTGGGCCACGTCGTCCATCACATTGCGTCCGCCTGCCGCGCGAATCAACGCGGTCGGCATCGCGAGCTTGCCGGCGGTAAAGGGCTTGTCCTCGCCGCTATCGTAGACGAACACGCGCGGGCGATCATGCGTTCCGTTCAACGCGCGAGCGACATCGGCGATGCGTGTCTGCATGGACGCGATCACGCTTTGGGCCTGCGCATCGGCATCGAAGATCGCGCCGAGATTGCGCAGATCGTTGTAGACGTCGTCGAGCGAGGCGGCGGGACGTGGCATCACATGCCCGCACGATTCGGAGAGTTCGTAGGTCGCAATGCCGAATGGCGCGAGCGTCGCGGGCGTAATCGGGCCGCCCACGCGCATGCCGTAATTCCAGCCCGCGACATAGAGGTCGGCCTGCGCGGCCACGAGCGTTTCGAGCGACGGATAACGTTGCGCGAGTTCGGGCAGGCCGTTCAGTTCTCCCGCAAACGCGGCATCGGCGCTCTTCCAGCCGCTGATGCCCGTATAACCCGCCATATGCGATCGCACGCCGAGCGCGAGCAGCATCTCCGTGAGATTGACGTCGTTGCTCACCGCGCGCGTTGGCGCTCTGGTGAAGGTGACGTCGCGGTTGCAGCTATGCACGGTCACCGGATAGTGGCCCCCATGCGCCGCAGCACTCGCGCCCGCGAACAGCCATGCGCCAAGCACGGCGCGCAGTCGTGTCGTTTTCATCGTTGCGATCCCGTATGCGCCGCAATCAGGGTAATGCGCGGACAGTGATTGATGGGGTGGCGATCGACGAGTGCGTCAATGCCATAAACGCGCCTGAGCAGTGTCTCGGTGAGCACGGTTTCGGGGGTGCCGTACGCGACGATCTCGCCCGCATGGATGACGAACAGCCGGTCGCAGAACGCGGCGGCAAGATTGAGGTCGTGAATCGTCGCGAGCGTCGCGATCCGCTGGCGCTTCACCAGCGCGAGCAGTTCAAGCTGATGGCGCGGATCGAGATGATTGGTCGGCTCGTCGAGCATCAGCACGGCCGGCTGCTGCACGAGCGCGCGCGCAAGCAGCGCGCGTTGGCGCTCGCCGCCCGAGAGCGTCGCGAACGGCCGCGCGCGCAGATCGGCAAGACCGACGTCGTCAAGCGCACGCGCTATCCGGGCGCGGTCGTCCGGCGTTTCGCCTTCGAGCGCGCGCTTGTGCGGCATGCGTCCCATCGCGACGACCTCCTCCACGCTCAAGCCGAAGTCGTCGGGCGCATCCTGCAGCAGCACCGCGATGCGCTGCGCGCTCCAGCGTGCCGGGTGCGCCCAGACATCCTCGCCGTCGAACGTGACCGTGCCGCGCTGCGGCTTCGCGTAACGAAACGCACAGCGCAGCAGGCTCGTCTTGCCGCTGCCGTTCGGCCCGATCAGTCCGACGAATTCGCCGGGCCTGACGTCGAGGACAATCGAGCGCAGCAGCGCATGCTCGCGCCTCGCGGCATCGCCGTCGCGCGGCGACCACTCGAGTCCGTCGATACTCAATGACGACATGGTTCGCGACTCTAGAAGTTCAGCGTCGCCGTGACCCAGCCCGAACGCGGCGCGCCGAGCAGCCACTCGCCACCGTCGTTCTGCGTCGTGACCACATACGTGCGGTTCGTGAGATTGCGCAGATAGAGCGCCAGCGTGAGGTTGCGCGTGGCGCGCCACAACGCCGAGGCGTCGAACAGCGTGTAGCTCGGAATCGGCGCGGTATTCGCGTTGTCGCCATAACGGCGGCCCACGTAGTGCAGGCCCGCGCCGGCGCGCCAGCCCGGCGCGAACGCCCAGTCGAGCCACAGGTTCGCGGTCTGCTCGGGAATGTTGTACGGCACGTTGCCCGAGCGCGAGAGGCTCTGGCCATTCACGTCCTCGTTGAAGTCGTCGTAACGCGCGCGCAGCAGCGAGGCGTTTGCGTTGACCGACACCCCGCCGCCCAGTTGCAGCGCGCCGGTCCACTCGACGCCGCGCGACGACTGCTTGCCGACCTGCTGCGTGAGATCGGGATTCGACGGATCGGTGCTGAGCAGGTCGTGCTTGACGATCTGGTAGAACGCGAGCGTCCACCACGCGCGTCCGTCCAGTAACTGCTGCTTGACGCCGGCTTCCCACTGCGTGCCGCTTGCGAGCGAAAACTGACTGCTCGACTTCGAGAGCGTGACGAGCGAGCCCACGCCGTCGGCGCCCGTCGTGTACTGCGCATAGACCGAGAAATCGGGTGTCAGCGAGAACACCAGCCCCGTGCGCCAGCCGGTATGCGCAAAGGTCCGGTCAAACGACGAGGCCGGTCCGTTGACCGTCGCGAAGGTATCGCGGTGGTAGTCGAGATGGTCGTAGCGCAGACCGGAGACCCACGCGAGCCGATCCGTCAGTTCGAGCCGGTTTTCCGCGAAAACGGACGCCTGGTGCGTCGTGGTCTGGAACTGCGGCACGGTCGGGTCGGGGCTGGCGAACACGCCCGGATCGAAGCCGAATGCCGGCACGATCGAGGCGCCGTCATACGGCGAGTTGCTCGTATCGAGGAACGAAATCACATTGAAGTCCGCACCGACGACGAGCCGGTTCTGACGTCCGAGCAGCCGGCCATCGAAGGTCGCGTCGAGCGAATCGCCAACCTGCTGTTCGCGGTGCAGGATTTCGATGTAGTCGGAGCGCAGCACGTTGCCGTCGCCGAGCAGCTCGTAGCTTTCGCTGTCGTGCCAGTGGCGGTTGGTCAGCAGATAGTAAAACTGATTGCGCAGCGTGATGCCGGGCGCGGCATTCCATCGGGCGGAGAGGCGCGTCCACTGGTCGTAGTACGAGATCGACGCGTTGCCGACGTTGTAGTTCTGGCGTGCCAGTGCGGGATCGAGTGCGCCGTCCATAACGGGCACGCCGAAGTAGCGCGCGGGAAGCTGGCGGCCGTAGTCGTAATCGAGCGTGAACGACAGGC
The DNA here is from genome assembly GCF_017104985.1 of Paraburkholderia sp. Ac-20342. Lineage (NCBI taxonomy): Bacteria > Pseudomonadati > Pseudomonadota > Betaproteobacteria > Burkholderiales > Burkholderiaceae > Paraburkholderia > Paraburkholderia sp. Ac-20342. The sequence goes on from NZ_JAAGPQ010000003.1 coordinate 106,474, forward strand.
GCGGATTCACGTCGAGACGCAACGCGCCGCCGAGCGCCGTCGTGTGCGAATCGCCGCGCGGCAGCCAGCCGTTGTCGCGGTCGTCGGCGATATAGAAGCGGTACGAGAGCATCGGACCCAGCGCGCCCGTGGTGTCGAGCGCGACGCGCTTCTTGCCGTAAGTGCCGGCGCCGAGCTCGATTGTCGTCGCGTAGTCGCGCTGCGGCGCCTTCGGCACGATATTGATGACACCGCCGATACCGCCTTCTCCGTAAAGCACCGAGGCCGGTCCGCGCAACACTTCGATGCGTTCGGCCGACCACGTATCAAAGGGAAACGACACGGTGCCCGCGCCCGCGTACATGCGCACGCCGTCGTAGAGCGTCGTGACCGATTCGGGACCGCTGAAGCCGCGCACGGACAGCGACGTGCCGCCGTTGCCCGGTGCCGCGTCGGTCGCGAAACCGGCGGCCCGCGTGACGGCTTGCGTCACGTTGTTGTCGCCGCGCTCGGTCAGTTGCGTGCTGCCGATCGCTTCAACGCTTGCAGCCGTATCGAGACTCGAGAGGCCCAGGCGGCTGCCCGTCGTGAGCGGCGTCGTGAGGTCCGGAACGTTCGAGTTTGCGTTGTTCCCGGCGGTGCCGGTGACACGCACGGCGGGCAAGGTGGCCGTCTGCGGAGATGAATCGGTGGCGGGCGAGGTGCTGCTGGTATCGGCGAAAACCGGCGTCGTGTTGACGAGCCAGGTGCAGGCGATAGCGCTACGCAGGGCGAAGCGCCGCGCGCGGAAAAGCGGTGCGGATGCGTCCATTTTTTTGTGATTCGTTATTGTGATGTGGCGCGCTCGCGACGGGCGCGCGTGCGCCCGCATCGATGCGATGCGGGCGGCAAACCCGGAGAGCGGAAAACGTCGGCGGCTAGCGGATCGACGTGCGTTCAGACGTGGTGATCGACGTTGCCCGACACGCGCGGGAATGGCCGAACGATGAATGGCGGGCACCTGTGCGCCGCACGCTGACCAGTGCAGTCATGCTGATTTCTCCTGGGGTTTCGCGCCCCGCAAGTACGGTTGGAATGAGCCGATGACCAGGTCTGACTTTCGGCGCGAAGGCCGATCACAGTGGCGCGACCGCGCTGGATTTGCACCAGCTTCCGGACATGGCGGGTGGATTGTACCGGGTTGTGGTCGACGCCGTGCCGTAATAGATTTTCGCTTCGCAGGTCAAACTGTCTCCGGCACGCGAACGCCCCACTCCGGAAACGGGTCCGCATACCCGATCCATGCTTGAGGTCCATCGGCCATCTCCGCGTCCGTGAGCAGACAGGCGTCAAGCCGTTGGCGCATGCCGGGTTCGTCGATATCGATACCGATCAGTACCAGTTCCTGTCTCGCATCGCCGACCTCGGGCGTCCAGTTCACATTGATGAAGGCAAGCGATTCGGCGTCCGTCGGCCAGTCCGCTTTCGGTACGGCGGCCCACCAGCGTCCCGCTAAACCATGGCGGCAAACCGCGCCCGCCTGCGACCAGGAACCGGCATGAGAGGGACGGCTTGCAAGCCAGAAGAATCCCTTGGAGCGGACCACGCCCGGCCATTCGCTGTTGATCAGATTCCAGAACCGCTCCGGATTCATCGGCCTGCGCGCGCGCCATACGAAGCTGCGGATTCCATACTCTTCGGTTTCCGGCGTATGTTCGCCGCGCAGTTCCTTCAGCCAGCCAGGTGCTCTGGCGGCTTCCTCGAAGTCGAACAGCTGGGTATCCAGTACCCGATCGAGCGCGACACGACCGAACGTCGACATTTCGATTTTCGCCCGCGGGTTGAGGCTGCGCAAAATCGCCGTGAGCCGTTCAAGGTCCGCCACTTTGACCAGATCCACCTTGTTCAGCACGATCACGTCGCAAAACTCGACCTGTTCGATCAGCAGATCGACAACGGTCCTGTTGTCCTCCGCGCCCAAAGATTCTCCGCGCGATTCGAGGCTATCCCGGGAACTGTAGTCACGCAGAAAATTGCATGCGTCGACGACGGTCACCATCGTGTCGAGCCGCGCGACATCGGCCAGGCTTTTGCCGTCTTCGTCGGCAAACGTAAAGGTTTCCGCAACCGGCAACGGCTCGGAAATGCCGGTCGATTCGATCACGAGCTGATCGAAGCGGCCTTCCCTCGCGAGACGGCTCACCTCCAGCAACAGATCTTCACGCAGGGTGCAGCAGATACATCCGTTGCTCATCTCCACAAGCTTCTCATCGGTTCGCGAAAGCTCGGCACCACCGTCGCGGACAAGCGCCGCATCGATGTTCACCTCGCTCATATCGTTGACGATGACAGCAACTCTGCGGCCTTCGCGGTTGTTCAGGATGTGGTTGAGCAGCGTTGTCTTGCCTGCGCCCAGAAAGCCGGAGAGAACGGTCACGGGCAATCGGTGGTCCATAGAGATGCTCCTCGTGTGTAATAGCGTCGGCCTTGCCGGTGCAAACGGCTTGCGCTGGACGTGTCGCCGGCGCAAGCCCGGGTCATGCGTTAGAACGTGCTGCGCAAACCGACCATGACGCTGCGCGCGCCTTGTGGAGCGATGTCGCGGACAACCGAACTCGCGTAGCGGATTTCCTGATTCGTCAGGTTGTCGCCACGAACATAGGCCAGCCAGTTCGTGGTGCCGACATGAAACTTGTACGTCAGGATCAGATCCAGCTTCGTGTAGCTCGTCGTCGGCAGATCATTTTCGGGTACGCGGTGTTGACCCCATGCGTGCTGTACTTCCGCGCGCGCGCCAAAGGGGCCGTACCCGTAGTCCACCGAAAAGGTGGCACGCAGCGGCGAAATGCGCGGCAACGGCTCGTCGTTGTCCATGTTTCGCGCATGCGTATAGTCGCCAACCAGTTCCACATCCACCTGATGCGCGCCTTTCTCGAACACGCGCCATTTGCCGTCGAGTTCAATGCCGTAAAATTCCGCGCGCACGCCCTTGTAGACGGCTTCGTTCAGTGCGTCGTCGGTTCCCGGCGGAACCACATTGTCATCGTCGTCAACAAGCCGTCCGGTGTTGAATTCGGTCAGGTAATTCTTGAATCGACTGTAGAAAACGCCGACGCTTCCCTTGTTCGGCCCGCTGGCAAAACGCAGCGAAAGATCCGTCGATACCGCTTTTTCTTTCTGCGCTTCGGGGTCGCCAATCAGGTATTGCCCCGTCGCGTCATGAGGCCCGTTCGCATACAGCTCGTAAAGCGCGGGAGCACGTTCGGTGTACGCAACATCGCCCGCGACCGACCAGATCGGCGAGAGCTTGTATAGCGCACCCAGTGATGCACTGACGGCATTGAAATTGCGTCCTGTCGCGCTCTCGAATTTTTCGTTGCCGGCCGCCGTCGGGTCCTGCTTCACATACTCGTAGCGGGCGCCGGCGCTGAGTTTCAGCGCATTGGTAACGTTCCATTCTTCGAGGCCGAACAGCGCGACGTTCGTTGTCTGGGTCGTGGGCACGAGCGCTTCATCGCCAAGCGCAGAAAAGGTGTTCTGGCTTATCTGCACGCCGACTACGCCTTCGAGCGGGCCTATTTTGTGGTGACGCGCCTCGATTCGAGCCTCATAGCCGTGGTTCCGGAAGGTGGTTCCCGTTTCGCCGTTATCGATTTCCTTGTGTTCGTAATCCGTGTAACCGAAGTCGAACTTCAACTGCGAGAAGGGACCTTGCAGATTACGGACCTCGGATGCGAATGCCACATGATCCTGATGCATGCGAAGCCGGACGTCGTCCTCGGCCACCGAACCGTAGTTGGCTTCATAGCCGTTGTATGACAGACCCGCGTAACCGTCCGCCCACGTGTAAGCGCCGCCCACCGAGCCGCCGGACCATCGTCCATCGCTATTCGGAATGGTGCCGTAGGCCTGTTCGGCATCGGGTCCATCGAGCACACGTTGCTGTGCCGAATGGGCATAGCCGGGAATGCGCTCGTTGCTGGTTTGCCGATCGAATGCATCGACGTGGAAAGCGAATTGACCATTGCCCCCTTCGACCTGTGCCGCGCCGGCGCGAGCACGGTTGGCTCCGCCATAGCTTGCGTCCACCTCGCCGTTGACACCCTTGACCGGCTCGCGCGGAATCCGGTTGTCGATCGTGTTCACGACACCGCCAATCGCATTGCCGCCATAAAGCAACGCCGCCGGTCCGCGCACGATTTCCACCCGCTCGATAGTCATGGGTTCCTGGGGCACCGCGTGGTCATATGACAGCGACGATGCGTCCCACGCGGCCACGCCGTTCTGCAGAATCCGGATCCGGTCCCCGTCCATCCCCCGGATGATCGGCCTCCCGACCATCGGGCCATATGTCGTGGTCGACACACCGGGCAGGCCGTTGAGGGTTTCACCGAGCGAGTTCGACTGACGAAGGGTCAGCGCGTCGCCGTACAACGCCGTAGCCGGGGCAATCAGGTCTGTGTCGCCCAGCGGATTGGCCGTCACGAATACGGGCGCGAGAGAGCCGCCCGGGATTGCACCGGCTGATGCGTCCCGTGAAACGTTGCTCGACTGGGCATGTGCAAAGGCGGCACACAAAGCGAGGGTAAGCGGAGAAAAGCGGACGAGGCGTGTCGTCGGGAGGTGGTTTTGCACGGTTTTTATGGAGTGTGGTCGAAAGCTACCAGGCATCGATACGAAACGTTATAACATAACATTACATGTCGATACCTGGCCCCCTATCCAAAAGACATCGAATCATGGTCCCTCACAGGACGACTTCGATTCCTTTTGAATTTGTGCAATGATATAACGTATCATTACATCGGTAAAGTTTGAGGAGGCAACGTGGTTAGATTCGCAAATGACTGGATTTGTTAGCCTGCCGGCAATGGACGCACTGGTGGCACGCTGCATGGCCGATGGTCACCGGCTCACCGCTTTGCGCCAGGATGTGCTCGGCCTTCTGGTGAAGCGCGGCGGCCGTGCTTCGGCATATGAACTCATTAACGAGCTGCCGGGTATTGGTCGGCACGATGCGCCCCCATCGGTGTATCGCGCGCTCCACTTTCTGATTTCCGCGGGCGTCGTGACGCGCATCGCGTCGACCAATACCTTCGTCATCGCGCCGAGGGCTCCAACGCAACATGTGGCTTTTCTCGTATGCAATACCTGTGGCGCAGTAAAGCCCGTGGATGTGGCTTGTCTCGATGGCGCGTTGACGCATGCGGCGAAAGCGGCGCAATACGAGATCACGCATCGTCATACGGAGATCAATGGGATTTGTGCCGCGTGTCGGGGGGAGTGAGGGGTGAATCGATGAGATGCTCCCTGCAATTCTGTTTGGCATGATAGAGCATCATGGCAGAAACCGGCTTGCGGTCCAATGCCGGAGAAGCTTAATCGGCTTATCGAGCAGACTGTCGACGAGCATGTTCCGTAGCTGATGGAAGGAGGTTAGCTGTCGCATTCTCAATCACGGCGCGCTTCAACTGAGCCAAGGCAGGTGGAATGTCCCGGAGCCCGGAGTGCAGGCAGAGTTCGACAGTCGGCAGAGGCGGAAGGCCGTCTTTCTCATCGAGTCGTCGTAGGGACGATGGTATTCCGGCCGCCGTTCTCAACGTGATGCCAAGACCCGCTGCCACACCTGACCAAAGACTCTGGAGGCTGGCCGTGGTATACGCCAGTCTCCAGGAAATATTTGCGCGATCAAGGGCTTCAATGCCGGCGCGACGGAAAAAACACGGCGGATTGTATAAGGCCAGGTCCAACGGACGGCCGGGACTCAGGGCAGTGTCGATTCCAACCGCTCCGATCCATGTCATTTGCAACGTGGCGAGGTGTTCAGCGTCTGAACGACTGCCATATCCCATGACCAGCACGAGATCGAGTTCCTCTCGGTCCAGTCGCTCAAGCAACACACCGTTTCGCTCGACGGCAACTTCCACACGAACCGCAGGATGTGCCTTCTTGAATTGTCCCAGAGCAACCGGAAGCCAGGTCTCTGCGAAATCGCCCGGTAGGCCGAAGCGCACGAGACCCTCAACAGAAGCCCCTCGAACGGCTCGAACAGCTTCATCGTTGAGATCCAAAATGCGGCGCGCATATGAAAGGATCAGATCGCCGGATTCCGTCAGGACCAAGCCTCGTCCTTGCCGGCGGAATAGCGGCTGTCCGACTTGTTCCTCAAGCTTGCGCATCTGCTGGCTCACGGCCGATTGCGAACGGCCTACGCGCTCAGCAGCGCGGTTCAGACTTCCCAGTTGCTGAGTCGCCAAGAGCGTCCTCAGAGCGTCCATATTGAGGTTGGGCGTAGGCACAGTTCAGTTTTTCTAAAGAGACGATGCCGAATTATTGCATTCATTACATATTCGTCCGGCTATTATCAACGGCGGCGTTTGATCGCTATGGGCAGGCCGTGAACATTGCGAGCAAGCCTCGATACAAAACGGGTTGAGAGCCAAATCACGGAGAACTGTATGAGACGCCAGATAATTCTTAAACGAGGCATTCCGGTCGCCGTTTTATCGGTGTGCCTATTGTGGACGGCTGTTGCACGAGCCGACGCAACCGCTTTCGATCCTTCACTAGTGGGCACCTGGACTTTGGTGGCAGCAGATGTCCAACATCCCGATGGCTCGCGAGCATCGGACTACGGCGCCGCCCCCAAGGGGCTGCTGCTCATCGACGCGCAGGGACATTACTCGCTGCAAATTTTCAAGGCAGAACGCCCTCAATTTGCTTCCGGCGACAAGGGAGCAGGAACACCAACCGAGTACAAAGCCGCCGTCATGGGATCGAGCACGCACTTCGGCACGATCAGCGTCGATCAGGCTGGCGGAACTTTGACTTTCCATATTCAAAACGCCTCTTTCCCCAACTGGGAGGGAGCGCAGCAAAAGCGAAGCTACGAGCTTAAAGACGGCAAGCTGAGCTACCGGGTCACTCCTCGACCGAATGGAGATATACCGATTTCGATCTGGCAACGTCTGAACTAGAAGAACGATCGAGCGCTACCGATACCTCTTTCTTGTGGCAAGTGGCATCCCGGATGGCCGCGATCGGTCAAGAAACAGCCGTTCAAGCAAAGCATCTGAGCGGCTCAAGCTCGCCGGCTACTGCGCGATGCGGTGCGGTCGGCTGTAGTAGACCCTTTGCAGCCGCTCATACCCATAGTTTCGCTACGGCGGACCCGGCGGGGCAACGGACATTCTGCGGATCGATGCTGAAGAGCTGATGTTTTTTGACTTGATCCGACGCTACCTACGGCTTCGACGCCAGAGCAGCAACAGGCTACCTATTGCGATCATCATTTCTCCAGTCCGCCGGATACCTGCGCTCAAATTCTCGTATTGACTATTGAGCCAGCCTTGCGTCAGTTTGAAGACGACTGTTCCGGAGACGACTAGCTTTGAAAGGCGTCGACCACAAAATTCCGCATGTGCAGTCGCGCCAGTTAGCCTGCTGTACGCCACCGAAACCGGCTTCAACGCCGCTTTCGTCGTCCCGGCATAACCATCGGAGTGACGGGCAACGGGCTACCTGAGTAGAACTCAGAAATCAGACGCTTGCGTCCGATTTCCGCAAATGCAAAACCGTTTATCCAGATAGCATTTTCGGTGTGTGGCTGTACGATGAGATATCGCCCTCGCATTGCGTCGGCGGTCAGGATATAGGCGCCAAGATGTCGCATTCCCAGCCCCCGCACAGTCCACCGAGGCGTCAAATGACACACCCTCGCATACTCCTCAGCGTGTGCGCGCGAGATGAACAGCGCTCCAAAGAGCTCATCCCCTTGTGCAAAGGAATAGGGTTCTTTCGTCTCAGGGTCGTACAACGTCCAGAATGGTTCGCCTTTCACCTCGGGGCCAGGCATCACAACATCGTCCAGGCGTAACGCAAGAAGTTGCCCTATGGACGGAAGCTCTTCAACCGATAGCACTTTCAGGCCATTTTCGTTGGCGGAGTCAACGGCCCCGCTTTGATAACCGTTGGCTGAAACGATGATGCCGACCAAGCCTTGGCAATCATGCACTTTCATCGCGAACGCCAGAACATCGTCCCTTTCCATAGGGCGGGTGGTGTTCTTGCATTCGATCGCAACCCGGTGCCGCACACCAGCAATTTCAAATTCGTAGTACACGTCTATCTGGTAAACACTCCCTCTTGATCCTCGCAAACTGACTCCACGCCCAACGACAGCGTTCTCAAGTTCAAGATCAAGCAAAGTCTGATAGACATTGCGGACGTGGTCTTCGAGTCCCGGCCCGTCTCCTACTTCGGGTCTCGTGGTGCTTTGTTTTAGTACAGCTATAACACCTGCCATCGAGCGTTGGTTCATGATTTACGAATAGCGCTTTAAAATTGACGGCCCAACAGGTCGTTGGGATCTCACGTGCCGGAGATCGAACTCACGGCGCGCGTTGGTCAGTCTAACGTTAGGGTTCGTGCCGTTGTCAACGAATTGAGCAGGTATCGAACAGCCGTTTGTGGCCGGGGTGTGTGAAAACGCATGTCGGATGCGGTGTTCATAAAAATCGGCCCTTCAGATCGCGCTGTAGTGGCTTGACCGCAGCTCGGGGAGGGTAAAGCGACATCAGAGGACGGAGTACTTTTGCGTTTTCACACGGCCTCGACCCGTTGCCGCCGCCAAAATCCTTTGACGTTCACGGCCGGTATGAAGCTGGGTTCGGTTACCGGAGCCGCGCTTGGCGTCTAGGCAAGGGGGCGTCTGTGTGCAAATCAGTGTGTGACTACGCGCGCGAAACCGGCTTGCAGAAGATGGACGGCTCAACGAGCGCGCGCTAAGTTTCCGCTGCGCCAGCTTGCGGCATGGCGGCACTGCGTCCGCTGTTGAGGAACGGTCCCAGGCAGGTCGCGATTGCACGCGGCCTCGCGCTCACGTCTGCCAAGACGAGCTTCGACTTCGCCGGAGGCGGGCTGCGGAATGCGCTTGATCCTCGCAATGAGATGCCGCGCTTCAGCGGATCGTTGATCCGCCATCCGGGCGTGCACCCCAGCTAGCACCTGTGCTGCGCACAGGGAAATGACACGAGCTCGCGAATCGACGACACCGGCTTTTCCCGAGGGCGGCAGTTACGCGATGCGCTAACGTGGATTAATCTGCTTGACGATATCAACCACGATGGCACGAGTCTGCCTGTCGGTAGTCGGTGCGAAGATGCCCTCCCATGCCGAAGACTTCGTGTTGTAGGAGCGCTCCCCGAATACCTGGTCAGTCTGCAGATCGCGGAAAGTCACCTTGGCTCGCATGAAGGCATTGCCTGTCATGATTCCAAATGCGATCCGGGCACCTTGCGAGACGAAGTGGTAGTCGTCGACATAGACATCAACGACTGTGCCGGCGCCGCTCCGCGCTGCCATTCCCGCCGTTTCGTCGATGAAGGTCAGTCCTGCCGGGGTCGAGGCACCTTGCATGGCTTCCCGCCATTCCGCCTGCACCCGAGGCCAGTCGGACGAGTCCGTGGCTACTTTCGATCCGGTCATACGCAGTACAACTGTATGGGTCGAAGCAGGCGGCACGACGATGCTAGCTTCTGCGGTCCTTTCACCCGACGACGAATTGTTTTGGGTTTGCAGCGTGGCCGCGCATCCGCCGAAAAGAGCTGTGCTTGCGCTGACGATAAGAATCGGAAGTAGTCGTCTCTGCATTCGGGTGTTCCGGGCAACGAAATCGATTTGTGGAATGGAATTACAGACTGTTTGTCGGCATAAGATCGCCAAACTTGACAGCATCCGCCGCTAGACAATTCTTGCGAGTGATGACCGCCGCTTCGGCTACGCGCTTCGCGCGGGACATCGCGCAAAAGCATTAACCAGAACCATGGACAGCAGTCGCCCCGTTGCTGGCGGTGGCAATGAAAGACTTCCGGCCGAAATAACACTCAAGCGGTCGTCCGAATGACAAAACCCCAGCGATGCTGAACGACGCTTCATGACCGACAGTGCGCATCCCCGACCTCGCCGGAAAACGGCCGTTGACTACCCCCGCGTCAGCGCTATAGAACGTTTTCGGACCTGGTGCTCCCGGTCACAATCTGCCGCTCATCGCGTTGGAAACCTGCCAACGGAATAGCTGCACTGCTCCGTTAGCCACCACCCGCGCCAACCCGCTCCCGCCCCATCGATCAAAACCCGAACATTGGGCTGACCGACTTTCATCCCACAGCATGTCCATCAGGACGGCGCAGTATTTCACGTAATCGTGCGAATTCATATGCGGTAACGACACGCATCGGGTTGTAATGAATCTGAATGCCTAAAGCGCCTGATATCGGGCACTGAGCAAGGGTCCCGCCGCCCGTTAGACATTCGTAATAATTATGTCATTCATGAATGTAAGACTTTGTATTGCTTTCGTAGGCAAACTTACATTCACATCAATAATGAAAACGTCCCCCAAGATTTGCTCCCTCGCTTTCGGCGCTGCCCTGCTCGCCAGTCTGGCTATCAGTGCATGCGGCGGCTCCGACGACAATGACAATGGCAACAGCCCCGCCACCGGTGCAAGCGCTCCCCAAGGCGCAAGCCAGCCGTCGGCCCCCGCTGCCAAGGCATTCTCGCTTGCACTGTTCGGCGATGTGCCCTACGGCAATCCCAATCCGACCGCGGGCGCAGCTCCCGGCGACGATCTGTACGAATTCAAGCACCTGCCGCAATACCTGTCGGCGATCGCGAGCGATAAAGATGTGAGCGTTGCGTTCCACGTCGGTGACTTGCATTCGGGCTCGGAGAACTGCACGGCAGTCTACGACCGGGCTATTCAAAGCTTCTTCTCGCAGTTCACGCTGCCCCTCGTCTATACGCCGGGTGACAACGAATGGGAAGACTGCCAGGTACCGAAGGAAATCGCCGGCTTCTACTCCGATACGGACCCGCTGCTAGGCAACGTCGCCGGAACGCCCCAGCCGAGCTACAGCACGGGCTCCAATAAGGCTGGCAATCCCGTGGATAACCTGAACCTGATTCGCCAGCTGTTCTTCCCCGCCGCGGGCTCGACATTGGGTTCGGGTACGCTCCAGGTTCACAGCCAAGCCCAGGAAGGGACAACCGATACAGACAAGCAGTTTGTCGAAAACGTATGGTGGGCGAACCAGGGCGTGGTGTTCGCTACCGTCAACATTCCGGGCGGCTCGAACAACGGGACCGACGTGTGGTTCTCGGGCAAGAAGCCGGAAACGCCGGACACGGCGAATATGACCGCGCAACAGGCGACGGAAGTCGCGAACCGTACGCAGGCGACCAAGGATTGGCTGAACAACGCATTCGACCAGGCCGAAGCACAGAAGGCAACGGCACTGGTCATCGCCGAACAGGCCGACATGTGGGACTCGGAAAACCTCGGCGACAATCCCCGTCTGTCGCAATATGCACCGTACGTGGACATCATTGCTCGCCGTACCGCTGAATTCGGCAAGCCCGTCGTGGTCATCAACGGGGACTCGCACCTGTACCAGTCCGACAATCCGCTGATGCCGAATCAGGCGTGCGTCCACGAAAACGTCAAGCCCGTTACTCAGGTCTATGACGCATCGACCCCGTTCACCGCGGCTACGCCCTGCTCGTTCGACCCCTACGTGCTGAACCCGGTGGGCACGAGTTACAACGTGCCGAACTTCCACCGCATTATCGTTCACGGTCAAACCACGCCGATGGAATGGACGAAGTTCACGTTCGATCCGACGAAGAACGCACCGAATGGCATCGATGCCTATGGTCCGTTCTCGTGGGCGCGGCAGCGGGTCACGCTGAACTAATTGCGAAGCTGACTCGCGGACGGTTTGCCTCGGCAAACCCTATCGCCGTGATGTTTGACGAAGACAAATCGGGTTCGACCAGCTGCTGCGGGCGGCTGGCATCCGTCGCTGTCGAGCGCGGCCACTGCGCTGTATTCGACAACAAGCCGGGCAAATTCACCCGGTAGCAACCGCAGCCTGAATTGCCCACCAGGCGCAGTCTGGTCTGAACCCTAAAGCCGGGTCCCTACTTGGGTGCACCCGGCTCTTTTACGCCTACACCTCAATGCGCGTTCCCTCTTTTACTCCTGTCTTTCTTGTACTTCTCCTGAGTTCAGTACTCGCCGCGTGTTCAGGTGGCGGAGATTCATCGAATGCCGGGGCACCGAATGGGGCCTCTGCGCCTTCCGGAGCGTCAACTCCCGATCACCCAACCCAGCCACCAGCGTCCCAGTTGAGCGCCAAGGCGCAGCTAGGTAAAGCTCTCTTCTTTGATCGCTCGCTATCGAAGAATGGCAATATGTCGTGCGCCTCGTGCCACGATCCGGCCTTTGCTTATGGGCCGCCCAACAATCTGGCTGTGCAGTTGGGCTCGGACGCCACACAGTCTGGAGTCCGTGCGGTTCCGAGTCTTCGCTATAAGGACATGACGCCCGCCTATTCGGATCAGGCCATGAATCCGGATGGCATTACCGGTTCGGCCCCGGGTGGCGGCTTCATGCTCGATGGGCGGGCACCGTCGTTGTCTGCTCAAGCCGCGTTCCCGCTGTTGAACCCGATTGAAATGGCGAACGCCTCCCAGTCCGCTGTGGTGACTGCGATCCAGAGCGGACCCAGTGCTGCGGCATTCAGGACCGTTTACGGTTCCGACGTATTCGCCAACGTAGAACAGGCGTTCTCCGATGCCGGCGACGCCCTGCAGGCTTTCCAGGTCGAAGATCCGAGCTTCCACCCCTATACGAGTAAATGGGATCTGGTACAGGGGCACAAGACCGGCGGCGTATTCACCGCGGCTGAGAAAAGAGGTCTCGCTCTGTTCAACAACACGGTGACCGGCGCGGGTTGCGCGGCCTGTCACTATGCCGGTGCGAACTTCGGGGGCGCCTCGGGTCTGATGACCGACTTCACGTATCAGACCCTGGGCGCCCCGCGTAATCCCGCGATCCCGGCCAACAGCAATCCCCAGTACTACGATATGGGGCTCTGCGGTCCCGATACGACGATTCACCTGCCACAGGCCGGGCAAGATGATCCGTACTGTGGGGCATTCAAAGTTCCAACCCTGCGTAACGTCACCACGCGCTCCACGTTCTTCCACAACGGCGTATTTCATTCGATCGAACAGGTACTGAACTTCTACAACACCCGGGATACGAATCCTGAATACTGGTATCCCTCGACTGGCGGTTCGGGCACACCGGTAGCGGCCCCTGGCTGGGCTCTGGTTCCCTCCTATGTGCCGGGGGCTCAAATACAGGTATTCAACGACCTGCCCCCGCAATTCCAGGGCAACGTTGATGAGGAACTGCCCATGGGACAGGGACAAACGTCTCAGGGTGGAGCAACGGCTTCGGATGGTGCATTGGCTCGTCAATTCCATTCGCAACCCCAGCTGACCCAGCAAAACATTGCCGATCTCGTGTGTTTCCTGAAAACACTCAACGACGGCTATCAGGTACCCGCTCAGGCCCCGACCTCGGGCCCGTGTGTCGACCAGGAATAAAGACCGAACAGGAAAGAGAAGTCGATGATGCGAATGAACACGCGCGCGGTACTCGCGCGGTACTCCCATTCATTCGCGAACCTGCATCCCGGCGATCGCCGGCAAACCCGCGAGTGCACGAACCAGGTCCTGCTGTCTACGATAGCCCGCCTTACCGAGTACCGCGCGTAGCTGATTGCGTGCCGTCGTAATCGTCACGCCGCACGCATTCGCATATTCGTCGAGCGAAAGTCCCTTTGCGAGGCCATGCGCGAGACGCGCCTCGGCAGCCGTCAAGCCGAACAACTGGGATAACTGACGTTCAGAAGCCGCGGCGCTGCGCTCTGCTTCGGTCACGACGATCATGAGGTCGGCGCTCGCGAGGGTGAGACCGCGCCCGGCGCCCAGCGCGCGCGGCAACGCAAGCACCGTGAGATAGCGCGTCTGCGCGCCCACGCCCACGGGTACGCTTTCGGGCTTGCCGCTCTCGCGCACGCGGCCCATCGCGCCGGAAAGCGTGTCGTTCCAGAAGCTCGCCGACTCGACGCGGCGGCCCGACACGCGCAGGATGCGCCGCGCCTTGAAGAGGGCTTCGGCGCTGCGGTTGCAGAACACGACCTCGTTGGCCGGATTGAGCACGACGATCGCCTGATCCATCGACTCGAGCGCCATTTCACCCGCGACGATCCCGGCACGCAGCGACTCGCTGCGCAGCATGAGTTTTAGCGTTTTCTGCAGATGCGGCATCAGTCGGCCGACAGCCTCGACCTGCTGCGCCGAGAACGACGGCTGGCCAACCGCGTGATTGAACACCAGGTAGATATCGAGCGCGTCTTCACGATAGACGCAGCCACCGAGGATATAGCGCATGCCGTTGGGAATCAGAAGATCCTGATAGAACTCGCTGCGATCCACGTAGCGGTTGTCGAAATAGTCCGCGCACCGGAACACGCACCCCACCGGCTGATTCAGCACCACGGCCCGGCGCGGGTCGATCTTGCCGTAGTACTCCGCATAGGCTTCGCCCGCATGCATGTATTCGGCACGCGTCATCAGGTTGACGGGCGCGCTCTGCGTACGCGCGTCCCAGCCGACCATATGCGCCAGACGGCTGCCGATCCAGTGATCGAATTCCGTCAGCGCACGGAGCAGCGCGCTCGGGTCGAGGATCGCGTCATAGAAACGCACGATCATCTCGTCCAACGTTTCCGGCTTGCCGGTCATGACTTCACGTGTTGCCATCAGCTGTCACTCGGCTTCGGATATTCTTTTTTCTGATTTGCGTTCAGTGTGCGACAGCCCCGTTTCATTCACATGATCAATTTTGATCATGCGTCCCCCGGCGCACTCCCGGGAGAATGCCACATCGACGGCCCGTAAAGAGTATTTCCTCCCAAAAGGAATGGGCAACCCGCTATTGACCGCCTGTATATGCAATAGATTGGCCGCCCATCCAAGGAAAATTCAAGGGAAATTTGCAGTGTGATTCATGGCTGTTTTACGTTTGCGGGCCGATAAAAATCGAATAGCGGAATCGCCCGGTGAAGTCATCATCGGCGGAAAAATAAAATTTCATAACTCAAATAATCGGAATCGGGATTCATCATGAAAAAGACGCTGGTTTGCATTGGGGTATGCGCAGTGTTGTCGGCTTGCGGCGGGAGTAGCGGGGGCAGTGGAAGCACCGGCAACAGTACAAGCAACGGCAGCAGCGGCGGCAACGGCTCTAGCCAATCGGGCGGGGGTTCGCAGGCAGCGCAGGCACAGCCGCTTGCCGCGCAGCAGACGTATATCGGCACGGTCAGCTTCGGCGACACGATCTCCGTGCAGATCGACGCGCCCGCCAAAGGCCAGATCACGACGACCTTCATCAATTCGCAGTTCGGGCTCGCCGGCAAGCTCGTGGGCAACTACACGCTGACGAACGGCAACTACGTCGTCACCTCGTTCGCGGCAAGCGGCACGGTGCCGGCCGCACTGGCCGCGGGCGCGAACGCCGTCGGCATGCAGTTCGCGGTCACGGCCGACAGCGGCAACCACGGCGTCCTGAGCGGCCAGCTCAGCAACGTGCCGAACGTGGCGGCAGGCAGCGGATCGCAAACGCTCTCGGGCCAGATTGCCGCATCGAACAACGGCGTCACCACGGTCGCCGGCCTCGCGGGCACCTACAGCTTCATCAAACTCTCGGGCGACTACACGGCCGCCGGCGTGCCGGTCGGCTCACAGGACGCCGACACCGGCCAGATGCAGATCAACGCCGACGGCACGTTCCGCGCGTGCCCGAGCGCCGCCTACAGCGCGAACTGCATGGACGACAGCGACGCGAGCATCGCCGACACCGGCTCGATCACCGTCGATCCCGACCAGGCCACGTATCCGGGCGCGTTCGACATGACCTTGAACGGCAAGTCGTTCGGCCGCCTCTTTGCAAGCACGAGCGGCGGCAACCTCACGCTGATGCTCGATCAGGCCGGTACGAACAGCGAGGGCACGTTCCGCACCGGTTCGTGGGTGTTCCAGACGGCGCAGGCACTGGCGAGCGGGACCTACGACGGCACGTGGCTGTGCTCGGAACCGAACACCAGCGACAACAACCAGTTGCTCGGCAACATCGTGACGAATCGCGTGACGATTGCGGGCACGACGCTCACGCCATCCGGCCAGTACGCGTCCCCGTTCACGCTGAACTTCAACGCGACGTTCAATGCGGCGTCTTCGTCCTCGACGCCCACACTGACAAACGGCGTGAACGGATTGATGGTCGGACTGCTGCGCACCACGAGCAATGGCAGCACGGTGCAGAGCGCGATGATGTTCCTGCCGGTTTCGTCGACGAACCTCTACTACCTCGACGAAGTCAACGGCAATGGCTTCTTCGTCGAAGGCCTCTGCGTCAGGCAATAGACGCATGTCGGTAGTGGGTCCCACCTCGCGCGCTCTGCGCCCGCCAGCCACCCGGCACAAGATGACGTTCGCCGATCGGGGATATCGGCGCGTGAGGATGCGGTGTCCGGCTTTCGCGTCACGCTCGATCGATTTTTACCTGTTCTTCCCGACAGCCTGACAGATCGCACCGGAGCACCACCGCGTCGAGCAACATGGCCCGAAAGGCGGCCTAGGCGCCCGCAGCCCGCTTGGCCTCCTCCTCGATTTCCATCGTGTCGAGATGCCGGTTGCCGATACGCGGATGCGCCCGGCCGCCGGTCGATGCACCCAGTACGATGACAATTTCATCCGGGCACGGCGCATCCGGAATCGACATCTCCAACGTGATGAAATGCGAGCGCGCCGAACCGTCGTGCAGGTGCTTCATCGGAATCTGCAGCGACGTTCCCAGACCTCCGCGCTTGTTCGTGAACGTCAGATAACTTTCTGCCTTCAGAGCATTCCGATATTGATTGCCGAAACGCAGATTGTGAATCACCGCCGAAGCATGTTCGATTTCGCCGGCTGCACCGACCACGGCCGCCTTACCGTATGCTTCGATCTCTTCGACTTTCAATTCGGCGAGCACCCGCTCGACCATCATGGTGCCGAGCGGACCACAGCCGGCGCGCTGCTCGGGCGAGAGATCCTCCACATAGCCGCGTCCTGCCCATGGATTGCGAATCACCGCCGCCACGCCAACCATCGTGATTGGCCGGTCGAGGTGACGGCCGCCTTCCCGACATGTCGTGTCCTTGTATACGACGACCTTGCGTACTTGAAAAGTCACGATTGCTCCTATTGGTCAATTGGAAAATGCCGTTGTTGATTCGTGCGAACAAGGGCAGCAGCGTTGCCGGGTGTCAAGCCGGATGACGCTGCAAAAAAGAATCGATTTGTAATGCGACCTGATCCGGCGCTTCGAGTAGCACGCTGTGCTTGAGGCGCGGAAAGATCACACAGGGCGCACGCAGTTGTTGCGCCATCAGCTGTGCCATGCGTGGCGTCGATCCCGCATCTGCTTCGCCCGTCATGACGATGGCGGGCAGATGCAGTTTGCTCAACTCGTCAGCCAGGTCCCCGGTTGCCAGGACCTTGTAGGCGGCGGCATAGCAAACGGGATCGTTTGCCAGGCTGCGGGCCATACGGGCCGCCACGACTTCCGGATGCGCGAGCTTGAACTCGTCCGTGAACCAGCGCGGAACCGATGCCTCCATATGTGCTCGCGCACCTTCCCTCGCGAGCGTTTCGGCGCGTGCCAACACGCGCGCTTTCTCTTCATCCGTGCGGCCGCCGACCGAACTGATGATGGTCAGCGTCCGCACCCGATCGGGATAATCGAGCGCAAAGCGCTGTGCGATCAGTCCGCCCAATGAAAAGCCGACAAGATCGAAGCATGCCCAACCGGCCTCGTCGACAATCGCGAGAAGATCCGCGGAGAACATCTCCAGCGAATACGCTCCGTGTGTCTTTACCGATTCCCCATGACCCCGCAAGTCGAATGTCAACGCTTCGACACGGGTCTGAAGACACGATAGCGTGCCTTGCCAGCTCTCCAGATCGGCACCGACGCCATGCACGAATACCACTTTACGGCCCGAGCCGCTGCGTTTGACGTTGAGACCCTCAGCATGACTCATGAATTGACCTCCCGGGTATCGGATGCCCGCCACGACACGACAACCGGCTCGCCGATCTCGAACGTACGCTGCCCCTGAACAGCGAGTTGCTCGAGCGCGACAATTTCGGTTCCCGTGGCGGTCCTGACCAGATATTTACGTGCCTGCCCAAGATAGGCGACTTCGCTCACGACCGCCGGCAGCACGTTTTCGCACGCAGGTTCATGCGAAGCGTGGTGTACGCGAATACGCTCGGGACGCACCGCAACAACGATCGATTCATCCTTTCGCGCGGCATTGGCTTCCGCGAGCCTGATGGTCGCGCCGCAAGGCAGTGCGCACCACACGCCGTCGGCGCCGATCGTCTGTATTTTTCCGTCGAAGAGATTCGATTCACCGATGAAGTCCGCGACAAAACGGGTTTTCGGCGCATCGTATAACTCGCTCGGCGTACCGATCTGGTCAATGCGGCCGTGATTGAACACCGCAATGCGATCGCTCATGACGAGCGCCTCCTCCTGATCGTGCGTCACATAGATGATCGACACACCCAGCTCCCGATGCAAGCGCATGATCTCCATTTGCATCTTCGCGCGCAGCTTCTTGTCGAGCGCCGCGAGCGGCTCGTCCATGAGCAGAAGACGAGGTTCGAACACAATGGCGCGAGCAAGCGCGACGCGCTGCTGCTGTCCACCGGACAGTTCGGACGGCAAGCGGTTGGCATGTTGAGGCAGACCGACGAGTTCGAGCACGCGTGCGACCTTTTCCTCGATCTGAGCCTTCGGCATTCGGCGAATGCTGAGCGGATAGGCGACGTTCTTCGCGACCGTCATGTGCGGAAACAGCGCATAGCTCTGGAACACCATGCCGATATTGCGCTGGTACGGTTCAAGCGGCAACAAAGGCTTTCCTGCCAGATCGATGCTGCCCGCGGACGGCTGAACGAAACCGGCAATGGACATCAACACGGTTGTCTTGCCCGAGCCTGACGGACCGAGGAACGTCAGGAGCTCGCCTTCGCGCAATTCCAGCGAGACATCGGCGATCGCCGCAGTCGATCCATAGTGCTTCTGCAAGCCGGATATCTTGAGCAGCGTTTGCTTGTCGTTGTGCTTCATTGTTCCGTGGCCTCCCCGCGACCGAAAATTGCCTCTAGCAACAGGATGAGCAGCGCGAACACAAATAGAACGGATGCCAGCGCGGCGATGGTCGGATCGACGTCGCCACGAATGTTGGACCACATCTGAACCGTCACGGGTCGCGCATCGGGCCCGCTAACGAACATCGACACCACCACTTCGTCGAAGGACACCACCAGCGAGAAGAGGAAGCTTGAGATCACGCCGGACGAAATCGATGGAAAGGTCACTCTGCGGAACGTCGTAAAGGGCCTCGCGCCGAGACTCGCGGACGCCTGCGCGATTCGCCAGTCGACCATCGCCAGTGACGACGTGATAGTCGTTAGCGCATAGGGTATGCACAAGACCGTATGCGCAACGATCAGTCCCAGGACCGTGCCGTGCAGGCCAAGCGGCCTGAACACGCTATAAAACGCGGCACCGGTAATGATTACGGGAATCACGAGAGGAGACAAAAGGATTCCGCGTATCAAAGGCGCGCCGGGCAACCCTTCCCGCCGCAGCATCAACGCGGCCCCAAGGCCCAGACACGTCGACAGCAAAGCGGCCGGTATCATGACTTCCACGCTCGTGGCGAGCGACGATGTCCAGGCCGGGTCGTTCAACGCGCGATACCATTGCAGCGAGAAGCCCGGCGGGGGAAACGAGAGAAACTGCCCCGACGAAAACGAAATCACCACGACGATCGCAATCGGCACCAGCATATACAGTGCGACGAACAAACACACAGCGCCGCGCAACGTCCGCCAGATGCAACCCGGTTTCATCGGCGTGCTCCTTTGCGGGTGGCGCCCGTCGCGCGTTTGATGATCAGGAAGATCATCGCGGTGCCGCATAGCAGGATCACGGACAGCGCCGCCGGCACGCCCCACGTGCCGATATCCGCGACCTGTTCGTCGATCAATTGCGCAACCATCATGTCGCGTAGTCCGCCGAGCAATGCGGGAGTGACGAAATAGCCGAGCGACGTAACGAATACCAGCATCGAACCGGCGACGATGCCCGGCATCGAAAGCGGGAAATACACGCGCCAGAATGTGGTGAAAGGCGAAGCACCAAGGTTTGCCGAGGCTCGCATATAAGCGTCGTCTATCTTCGACAACACATTAAAGAGCGGGAAAATCAGGAACGGCAGTTGCATCTGGACCATCGCGATGAAGAGGCCAGTGCGGTTGAAAATCAGTTCGAGCGGGTGCTCGATCAAACCGCTCGCCAGCAGCAGCGAATTGATGACGCCGTGCGGCTGCAGCAGGATCATCCACGAAAATGTCCGCACAAGCAGACTCGTCCAGAATGGGATCAGAACGACGAAGATCATCAGACGCCGGCGCCGCCCCGAAGCACGTGCAATCGTATAAGCAACCGGATAACCGAGCAGCAGCGTGAATATCGTCGTGGTCGCGCTAATCACGACGGTATTCAACAGTACTTTGGCGTACACGCTGTCGGTCGCGACCGACACGAAGTTTTGCAGCCCGACATGAGGATCGGTGACACTTTTTGCCAGAAACGACACGACCGGCCAGGCGAACATCCCCAGAACCAGCAGTACTGCGGGTACGCCCAGCCAATCACTGCGCCGCACGAGCCTCACGACAGCCGCCACGCGTTCCAGCTCGCGTCGAGGGCTTCGAGCTTGTCCTGCCACCAGGCTGCATTCAATATCACGCCCTTGGCAACATTGTCCTTCTGGGTCGCGAGCCATGGCGAGATGGCCTTGTCGATCTTCGAGAAGGCAGCGGGATTAACCGGCGAATACGCGGTGTTGTTCGAGAACATCGCCTGCGCGTCGGGCTGAATCGATCGGTTCACGAGGTGCATCGCCACATCGAGGTTTTTCGTGCCCTTCAATATGACGAGGTAGTCGACGGATTGCAGATTCTGTGCCCATTCGATCGCAATCGGCGCGCCTTTTCTCGACGCGTCGTACGCGCGGCCATTCTGGATGACGCCACAACTGACCGCGCCGTCGACAATCAGTTGCTGCGACTGCGAAGGCGTAGTCCACCACGTAATATGATCTTTGATCGTATCGAGCTTCTTGAGCGCGCGATTGACGTCGAGCGGGTAAAGCTTCGCTGGATCGACGCCATCGGCAAGCAAAGCGATTTCGAGCGTCGCATAGACGCGATTGCGGAACATCCGCTTGCCCGGGAAGCGCTTGACGTCGAACAGGTCCGCCCACGTTTTGGGGCCTTTCCCCACGCCGAAGGCCTTCGTGTTGTAGGCAACGTTGTAGCTCCATGCACAGGTGCCAATGCCGTAATCCGTCACGTACGCGGGCTCGACCATCGACTTGTTCACGATGCTGAAATCGAGCTTTTCGAAGAGGTTATGCGCGGTGCCGTTGAACAGGAACGTGTCGGTCACGTCGATCACGTTCCAGTCGGGATTCCCGCCCGCGGCGACCATCGAGCGAATCTTTGCCTCGTTGACTGGACCATCCTGAATGATCCGGGCACCGGTCTCCTTCGCGAACGGATCACAATACGACTTCTTCTGAAAGTCCTGGTAGACGCCACCCCAGCTGACGTAGACCAGTTGCTTCCCGTCGAAGCGCCCGGCTTGCGCTCGCGCCAGCGGATTCAGGAGCGCGCCTGCCGCGAGTGCGCCCACTCCCTGCAATACTCGACGGCGACGAATCGACGCTACTGCGTCTTTCGCACAGGCCCGAACCGGCGCTACGTTATCCATTTCATTCCTCACAAAAACCTCCTGGCATGGCTTGCAACGCGTAAGTTCTCGAATTATCTGGCCTCGTTGAAATGCGGAAGCACGTCCTTGCAGAACAACTCGATAGATCGCTTGACACGATCGTATGGCATGCCGAAAAAGGCGCCGTACATGAAGTAGTCGATCCCGAGTGCCTCATACGCCTTGAGTTTTTTGACGACTTCGTCCGGCGTGCCGAACATCATGTTTTCGCGCAAGGACTCAGGGGCATAGTCGGACCGATTCGACACGGTTTCATAACCGACCGGTTCGCAAAATCCATTTTTTACCTTACCGAGATTCTTCAAAAGATTCTCGAAATAGCGGCCGTAGTTAGTCAGCGATTCAACCGGCACCTGCCAGTCCTTCGCGTCTTCGTAGACCGCGGTACGGCGCAGCATCATGAGCTTCGGCCGTTTGACGCCGGGATTGTTCTCAAGCGTGGTTTCAAAACGGCTGACCAGATTCTCGACTTCCGAGAACGGTGCATGCAACGGCGTCGCCATGATCGAAAGACCGTTTTTGACCGCCCAATCGAAAGAAGCCGGATCGCGTGCCGCGCACCACATCGGCACCTCGCGCTGCAATGGCTTGGGCACCGAAGTGGCCGCGGGAAACTGAAAGTACTTGCCGTCGTGCGCGTAGTCGCCCTTCCATAGCTCCCGCACCACCGGGATGATCTCTTTCATATAGGCGACACCCTCCTGCTGCGGCATGCCGTCTTTCATGCGGTCGAATTCGTATTGATACGAGCCGCGGCCAATGCCAATTTCGAGTCTGCCGTCGGTGATGATGTCGCAAAGGGCCGCTTCCCCAGCAAGCCGGATCGGGTGCCAGTATGAAGCGGACAGTACCCCCGTACCGAGACGCGCCCGCTTGACGGTGCGCGACCACGCAGCCAGTACCTGGAACGGATTCGGAGCGATCGTCGCTTCGATCGTATGGTGTTCGGCCGTGAAGATCATGTCGAATCCACCTTCGTCGGCCAGCCCCGCCATTTCGTCGACGCGACGCCAAACCTCTCGCATCGACAGGTCTTCGGAAAAGCGATCCATGTTCAGTACAATTGAAAATTTCACTTTCGCGCCTTTTTTGACGTATCAATCCGATTGCCGCTCAGCCGCTTACGCGCATGACGAATGGATTCGGCGTATTGCCGGAATAGTCGACGACTACGCTTTTCGCACGCGAGTACTCGCGCATCGACTCGAGGCCGTAGTGCTTACCGTAGCCGCTCTCCTTGAAACCGCCCATCGGCGTGGTAAATGACGCCGCGCGATAGGTATTGACCCAGATCGTGCCCGCTTCGACATCGCGCGCAAATCGCATCGCCCTGTCTATGTCGCGAGTCCATACTCCCGCTGTCAGCCCGTAGCGCGTCGCGTTAGCCAGTCTCGCAAGGTCGCGCTCGTCTTCGAACGGCTGTATCACGCCCACTGGGCCAAATACTTCTTCCTGAACGATTTCCATCGACGGCGCGACCTGATCGAGCAGTGTGGGTTCGTAAAACCAGCCCTGATCGAGCGGCGCGGCGGCACGCTTACCCCCCGCGAGCAGGCGCGCGCCCTGCTGCGTGGCATGCGACACCATCGATCCGATCTTTTCTAGCTGGGATTTGACTGCGACCGGCCCCATCTGCGTATCGTCCATGAGTGGATCGCCGAGTTTCACGGCACGGGCTCGTTCGATAAGCGCGTCGCGGAACGCATTGAAGATGGTCCGCTGTACGTAGATCCGCGACCCCGCCACGCATGTCTGCCCGCCCGCCGCGAAGATTCCCGCAACGACGCCATCGAGTGCCCGCTCGAAGGGCGCATCGTCGAACACACAATTGGGCGACTTGCCGCCGAGCTCCAGATTGCATTGCGCAAAGTGATCCGCAGCCGCATGAGCAACCTTGCGGCCGCTCGCGGTACTGCCGGTGAACGCGACTTTCGCCACGCGGGCATCACGCGTCAATGCTTCTCCCGCACTCGCGCCCAAACCCGTTACGACGTTAAAAACACCGTCGGGAATGCCCGCTTCCTTGATCAGTTCAGCCAGCGCCAAGGCAGAAGCCGACGTATGTTCGGACGGTTTGACGACTACGGTATTGCCGCAGGCCAGCGCGGGCGCGAGTGTCCAGCTCAACTGATAGAGCGGCGAATTCCATGGCACGATCACACCGACGACGCCGATCGGCTCGCGCGACGTATAGGCAAGCACGTCACGTCGATTCACCGGAATGGTGGTTCCTTCGAGCTTGTCTGCCGCGCCCGCGAAATAGTGGAATTGATCCGGCAAGATACCGATTTGCGCGCGCATTTCCTTCAGCAGCTTGCCGTTGTCGTGCACTTCGAGCCGCGCAAGACGATCGACGTTGGCGCGGATCAACTCCGCGAGCTTGCGCAGCAGGTTCGCGCGATCGGTCTGCGTGATCCCCCGCCACGCGGGATCATGCAGCGCACGTTCGGCGGCCTGAACCGCTTGCCCGACATCGTCCGCATTCGAATCGGCGATCTGATACCAGGCCTCGCCGGTGAACGGATTGAAGCTGTCGAGATAGGTCCCGCTCGCGGGTTCGTGCCACGCGCCATCGATCCAGTTGCGAGTGCGCGTGCCAGTCAGACTTTCGACACTGATCGATACCATTCAAGATCCCATATCGAGTTGATTGAAAGGTTTGAGCGCACCGTCGAGCATCGCGACCTTGCCGCCGTCGGCGCTATCCATATAGATGCCGAAGCGCGCATCGGCGCGTTCGAGGAAGTAGCGGCGCAGCATATTGCGAGTCTGGGAAGAACCGATCTGATCCCACGGCATCGTTTCCTGCGTGAACAGAGCGGCACTTTTGGTCAATTGCGGCTCATCCGCGAGTGTGCCGCGATAGACGATAAAGCTCTCGCCGGCATTCTCGAACACCGAGTAGAGGAACGACAGTTCGACCGTTGCGCCAAGTTTCGCGACAAGATCCGGCAGACCGCCCGGTGCGTGCTGGTCCGTGCCGTGTCCTGCGGTCGGGATCGTCCAGCTTCCCTTGAGCGGATCACGGACCATCAGCACCGCGTCGCCGAGATTCGCAACACAGCCGTAGTTCAACGATTTGCCGGCACCGACCGCCTTCTGTTCGAGACCGAAATCAATGTAGCTGCCGCGGCAATAGGCGAGCGGAACGCCGCCCGTATGGCCGAAATCGAGCACACGGCCGATCAGCATCGTGTGATCGCCAGCGGTGACGAACTGTTCTTTCGCGCAATCGAACCATGCGATCGCGCCTTCGAGCAGCGGTGCGCCGGTTGTGGCAACGTGCGTCGGCACACCGTGAAACTTGTCCGGAGCGCGCGACGCGAACGTATTCGAAACGTCTCGCTGCCCTGCCGCGAGAACATTCACGGCGAAGCTCGATGCCTGCTCGAATACGGGGCAGGTCGTCGCCTTGTTGTCGATACACACCAGCACCAGAGGCGGATCGAGCGACACCGAGGTGAACGAGTTGGCGGTCAGACCTCGGTAGTGGCCCTGGTCGTCGATAGCCGAAACGACGGTCACGCCCGTCACGAAGCTGCCGAAAGCTTTCCGTAGCCCTTGTACATCCAACGGGCTTGCCTCTCTCTCTTGTGACGTATTCATCGAGAATGTCTCCTTCAGTGAAAACATTCTGGGTCGTCACTTTTCGATCTGCCATCTAGGGAAAATAGTATTTTCGAGTGGCGAATTCGAGCTTTCGACGAAACGCGGCAAAGAAATGAAAGCACCTGATCGTTAACACCAATGCACGGGCACTATGAAAAGTTGAAACTGAAAATTTGTCACAGTACGATCCGCTGCATGGACAACACTTTTCCAGCTTCAATAGCCGTCAAGTCATCCCAAGCTCATTTCTCACGCCTCGCCGACATCGCGAAACTGGTCAACGAGAGCAGCGATCTAGGCACGTTGCTTGACAGCATCACCAATGCCACCTGTCGTTACACGACATGGGACATGTGTTCGATCATGAGCGTCGACGAAAACGCGGGACTGTCGGTTCTGATGGCACGCTTCGACCCGTTCCTTGTCGATCCGTCAAGCGCCTCGACGCGTTGGGAACTGGCGACCAGTCCGGTCAGGAAGGTGCTCGACGAGCAGCGTCCGCTCATCATTCCGGATGCGCAGCGCTCCGATTACTTGCATTACCAGCAAGACGCGCTGGCCCGCCACTACCACACCGTAACGATCCTGCCGCTACCGGCAACCGATCAGTACGAGCGACGGATGATCCTTGCCGTGCAGTCGCGAGAGATCCTCAACGTCGACAATGACGAACTCGCCTTCCTCAAGGCGATTGCACAGCTCGCGGCGATCGCGGTCGGCAAGGCCCAGCGTCTGCGCGAGGAAACGGTACTGTCCACGCGCGTCAAACATACGATCGATTCGGTTAGCGAACTGATGCGCCGCGTTCTGTCCGACGAAGCGCCGACCGCGGTACTGTCCGCCGTCGAATCGCTGCTCGATTGTCCGATCGCGGTGGTCGACCGGCCCGCTCAGGCCTTGATGAAAGGGCAACGCGCCGCTGATCCGCAATACGCTAACGCGCTCGCGGAGATGCTGCGAATCGAGTTGAACGACGAAGCGCAGTGGCAAGCAAAAACATCCGACGATTCGACAAGCCCCACATCCACGCCTGTGCATCGGCGCGAGGTGCTGCGCGTCGACGGCCAGCAGGCCGGCGCACTCTATCTGCTGACCGATGAAGAACGCTTCGATCCGGTGGACGAGCTGCTGATCCGGCAAGTCGCGTTTGCGCTGTCGGTCATGCTGATGCGTACAGTCATCCGCTTCAAGGAGCGCACGGAGTCCCAGTCGAAAATCCTCGACGATCTGCTCTCGGGGCGCGACCTCGACGACGACCTGCTGTCGCGGGCAGCGCATTGCGGCCTACCGCTCGGCACACCGAACCGGCTTGTGCTGATCGGCATCCGGGGAGACGCTGAAAGCGCGCGGCAAATACTGCGCGGCAATCATCGTGCGATCTCGTCCGCTCTCGCGAACGCCTGGTCCGCCAACATCACCGTTGTTCCCGCGAGAACGTTGCTGATGGCGCTCATCTCCGAAGCCGAGGGCATTCCGGAAGCGCGGCGCCGCGACCTGATGCGGCGCTCACTGGAACTCACCGACCGGCTGACCGGCAGCGCTTGCGTCATCGCGCCGGGTCCCGTATGCCATGCTCCGCATGATTACGCGCCGGCATGGCAGGCGTGCCAGCGCGCGTTCCGGCTTTCCGATCGTTTCGCACGTAGCGGTGTCGTCCACGAAGAGGACTTCGGCCCTTATGGACTCGTGTTCTCCGCGTTGTCTTCCTCGCAGGTCGACGTTTTCGTCGCCAACACGCTCGGTGCGCTCGATCAGTATGACGCCCAGAATCGCGGCGATCTGCTGAAGACACTCGAAGCTTATCTGGACTCGGGTTGCAGGCTACAAAAATGCGCTGATGAACTGAAAGTACATGTGACGACGATTCGCTATCGGATGGAGCGTATTCGTGAGGTGCTGGGCAAAGACGTCGACGACGCAGAGACTCGATTCAGCCTTGAACTCGCGTTCCGCCTGCGCCGCTTGCAACACATGTGAGTACCGGGCGTAGCCCCGCCAACGAAACCAGAACCGCGCCTACAACACGTCGTCGCGAATACACGCCTTGAAATGCAACGGCGCAATTTCGCGCAGCACCGGACGTTGTTGCGCGCATTCCGGTTTCGCGTAAATGCAGCGTGTGCGGAACACGCAGCCGCTTGGCGGCGACACCGGATCGGCCACGTCGCCTTGCAGCACGACACGCTTGCGTCTCATGTCGGGCCGGTCGTCAGGCACCGCGGAAATTAGCGCCTCGGTGTACGGATGCTTCGGCGTTTGCGTAATTGCTCTCGCCGGGCCGATCTCCATGATCTGCCCGAGGTAGACGACCGCAATACGATCCGACAGATATTCCATCACGGCAAGATCGTGCGAAATGAACAACATCGCGAGGCCCAGCCGCTGCTTCAGCTCGTCGAGCAGGCTCACGATCTGCGCCTGGATCGACACGTCGAGCGCGGAGATCGGCTCGTCGGCCACGATGAACTTCGGATTGACCGCGAGCGCCCGCGCAATGACGACACGTTGCCGCTGACCACCGGATAACGCGGTAGGACTCCGGTCCTTGTAGTCGTCGGACAGCGACACGAGATCCAGCAGTTCGCTGACGCGCCGATCGACGTCGCGTTCGGTCGCATGAATCTTTTGCACGCGCAACGGCTCGGCGATCACGTCACGAATCTTCATCCGTGGATTGATCGAGGCAAACGGGTCCTGAAAGATGATCTGCGCGCTCTTCCGGTAATCCCGCAGTCCGGCCGCGTTGAGCGCCATCACGTCCTTGCCGTCGAAGCGGATCGCACCGTCGGTCGGTTCGATCAGCCGTAACACCGAGCGGCCGATCGTCGTCTTGCCTGAACCCGATTCGCCGGCAAGGCCAAGCGTCTCGCCTGGCGCGATGTCGAACGACACGTCGTTGACCGCATGCACGTGACCGACCAGCTTCGAGAACAGGCCACGGCGAATGTCGTAGAGCTTGCGCAAATGACTGACGCTGATCAGCGGTTGCGTGGAAGTCGGCGTCATGATGGTTGTCCTTGCAATACGGGCGCGCATTGCGGTACTTGCCGCAATTCCCGCCAACGCAGGCAGCGCACCTGGCGAAGCCCGTCATCGGTCGTTTCGAGGGACGGCACCTGCGTATCGCAGCGCCCCGCGACGGCATGCTCGCAACGCTTGTGAAACGTGCAGCCGGCCGGCAGCGCGGCCGGATTGGGCGCGCCGCCCGGAATCGGCTTGATGCGATGACGCACGTCGCCAAGACGTGGACGGGAACGCATCAACGCCTGCGTGTAAGGCATCAGCGGCTGGTTGAACAGATCGCTAACCGGACCCGCCTCGACGATTTGCCCCGCGTACATCACCAGCGCGCGGTTGGCGATTTCCGCGACCAGCGAGAGGTCATGCGTGACGAACAGGATCGCCATCTGCGTTTCCTGCTGCAACTGCTTCATCCGCTCGACGATCTGCGCCTGCACGGTGACGTCGAGCGCGGTGGTCGGCTCGTCGGCGATCAGCAGCCCCGGGTGGCAGGACAGCGCAATCGCAATCATGACCCGCTGCCGCATGCCGCCCGACAGTTGATGCGGATAGCTATTCAGACATTTGGCGGGACTCGGAATGCCAAGCATCGAAACGAGCCGCAGCGCCTCGGCCGCGCGTTCCTTCGACGACATCCTGCGATGCACGCTGAGCGCTTCCTCGATCTGCGCGCCGATCGTGTACAACGGATTGAGCGACGACATCGGCTCCTGGAAGATCATGGCCGCGTCGTTGCCACGCACGCGCCGCAATTCGCGCTCGCGCAACCCGACGATATCGACGGTCTGCCCGCCCTTCTTCGCCAGATTGATCGAGCCTTTCACCGACGCGTTGCTGCCCGGATTCAGGCCGAGCAGCGCGAGGCCCGTCGTCGATTTACCGCAGCCCGATTCGCCGACGATCGCCACGATCTCGCCCTTGCCGATCGAGAACGACACGTCGCGTACGACCGTGACCGGCGGCGTATTGCGTTTGCCCGTATCGAACGATACGGACAGATGCTCGACCGAGAGAACGCGTGAATCTTCGAACGTGGTCGTCATTTGATGCTGGTTCCGATCAGGTAGAAGCCGAACACGGTCGCCGCAACCGCCGCGCCGGGCGCAAGGCTCATACCGGGATTCATCGCGAGATAGTCGAAGCCGGAGCGCACCATGGCGCCCCAGTCGGGGGTCGGCGGCGGCATGCCAAGGCCGAGAAACGACAGGCTGGCCGAAGTGAAAATCGAATACGCGATGGTCAGCGCGAACTGC
The DNA here is from genome assembly GCF_017104985.1 of Paraburkholderia sp. Ac-20342. Classification (NCBI taxonomy): domain Bacteria; kingdom Pseudomonadati; phylum Pseudomonadota; class Betaproteobacteria; order Burkholderiales; family Burkholderiaceae; genus Paraburkholderia; species Paraburkholderia sp. Ac-20342. The sequence continues at coordinate 136,150 of NZ_JAAGPQ010000003.1, forward strand.
GCGGCAACGATGCGCATCGTGTTCGGCCACACATGCTTGAGCATGATCCAGTCGGCGCGCGCGCCGACTGCCTTCGACGCCTCGACGAACACCGACTCGCGCAGCGCGAGCGTCTGCCCGCGCACCAGCCGCGCGATCCGCGGCCAACTGACGAAGCCGAGCACCAGCACGAGATTGAATAACGTGGGGCCCACCATCGCGGTGATGATGAGCGCGAGGATCAGACCAGGCAGCGCGATGAAAATGTCGATGATCTGCGTCGCGAACAGGTCCACGCGCCCGCCGAGATAACCCGCTACGAGCCCGACCGGAATGCCGATGATGGCGGCCATCACCGCCGCGCCGATACCGACGATCAGCGAAGATTGTCCGCCGTAAATCAGCCGCGAAAGAATGTCGCGGCCGAGCTCGTCAGTGCCGAGCAGGTTGTCCGCGCCCGGGGGCGCGAGAAACATCACGCTGCTCGCGGTCGGATCATGCGGCGCGATAAGCGGCGCACATAGCGAAATCGCGATCATGACGAGCAGGATGAACGCGCCGATCTGCACCTTGGGACGCATCAGGATTTCGCGCATGAATAGCTCCTAGTTCAGCCGGATCTGAGGATTGATCAGCGTATACACGACGTCGGCGAGCAGGTTCATCAGGATCACCGCGACGATGATGAACATGCCGATCGCGAGCATCACCGGATAATCGCGCGACAGGATCGACGTGACGAACAACTGGCCGATGCCGGGCATCGAAAAGAGCGTTTCGGTCACGACCGCTCCGCCCATCAGTTGTCCGAGACTGATGCCGATATACGTAATCACCGGCAGGATCGAATTGGGCAGAATATGGCGGAATGACACGCGGTGTTCGGACAGCCCCTTCGCCCGCGCGACACGAACGAAAAGACGTTCTCGCACCGCCTGGTATTCAGCGCGATAGACGAGCGTGAACGCGCCGAAGTAGTACGCGGCAAGCGTGATGGTCGGCAGGATCAGATGCTGGAGGTGCGTGAGAAGACCGTGGTCCCAAGGCACCCAACCCACCGACGGCAGCCAGCCGAGCTTCACGGAGAAGATGAAGATCGCGACCATGCCGAGCATGAAGTTCGGCACCGTCATGCCGATGATCGACAGCACGGTGACGAACGTGCCGATCACGCGCTGGCCGACGGTCAGGCTGCTCAGCCCCACCGAGACCACGGTTGCGAGCAGGATCGACAGCACGGCGAGTTCGACCGTGACCGGCAGCGAGCGCATCAGCATCTCGGCGACGGTCTGGTGCGTCGTGTACGAGCGCCCCAGGTCGCCGGACAAGGCGTGGCCCATCCAGCTCAGATATTGCGTGACCACGGGCCGGTCGAAACCCATCTGATGGCTCAGTTCGGCAACGGCCTGCGGGGTCGCATCCTGGCCGAGCATCAACGCGGCCGGGTTGCCGAAGAACACCGCGACGCTAAAGAACAGCAATACGGTCACGAAGATCAGATTGGGCGCGGCCCAGACGAGCCGCCTGCCTATGACTGTCAGCATAAGAGAATGTCCCTGTATGGCACCTACACATACGCGAACGCCGCTGCGCGTATGGCTGCGCCTAGCGCATCACGAACGGATCGGCGAGCGCCTCGCCCCCCACTTCGATCATCACCGCCTTCGTTTCAGTGTAGTCCTTGAGCGCGTCGATACCGGCTTCGCGACCGTAGCCGCTCTGCTTGAATCCGCCGAACGGCACATTCACGCCGGTGACGCGATAGGTGTTGATCCACAGGCGGCCCGCCTGCACCGCACGCGCGGTACGCATCGCGCGTGGAAAGTCGCGGCTGAAGATGCCGCCGGCGAAGGCATAGTCGCTATCGTTAGCGATGCCGATCGCTTCGTCGTCGGTGCGGAACTTCAGCACCGACAGCACGGGACCGAACAATTCCTGGCGCACGACCGGATAATCGCCGCGATCGCATAGCGCGATCGTCGGCTGGAAGCACTGGTTATGCGGCAGCCCCGCAACACGCTTGCCGCCGGCGACGACCTGCGCGCCCTGCTCGACCGATTGCGCGAGCAGCGTCTCGATGCGGGCGACCTGCCGCTCCGTTGCAAGCGGCCCCATGTTGGTCGAGGCCTCCATCGGGTCGCCGATCGCGATCGTCTTCACCCGTTCGACCAGACGCTCGACGAGCGCGTCGTGAATCGATTCGTGCGCGATCAGTCGCGAGCCCGCCGCGCAACTCTGTCCGCTCGCGCCGAAAATACCGGCCACGATACCGTTGACGCAACTGTCGAGATCGGCGTCGTCGAACACGATTACGGGCGACTTGCCGCCCAGTTCGAGCGAGAGCTTCGCGATGTTATGCGCGGAGTTCGGAATCAGCTTGCGTGCGGTCTCGACACCACCGGTGAAGGCGATGCGGCGCACGAGCGGATGACTCGTCAGCGTGATCGCGCACGGATTCGCGCGGCCCGATACGAAGTTGATGACGCCCGGCGGGAAGCCCACTTCATGCGCGAGCCTCGCGAGCGTGAGCAGCGGCGTCGAGGCATCTTCGGAAGCCTTGACGACGATCGTGTTGCCGGTCGCAAGCGCCGGCGCGATCTTGTAGGCGGACAATTGCAGTTGCGAATTCCACGGAATGATCGCCGCGACCACACCCACCGGCTCGTGTAGCACGAGATTGAGCATGTTCGGCGCGGACGGCGGAATGTCGCCTTGCAGCTTGTCGGCGAGACCGGCGAAATACGTATACGCACGTGCCGTGTGCGCGGCCTGCCAGGTCGTTTCCTTCAGCAGCTTGCCCGTGTCCTGCGTCTCGACATAACCGAGCCGGTCCTTGTGTTCGACGAGCTTGTCGGCGAGCTTCTGCAGCAGCGCGGCGCGTTCGTTCGGCGTCATCTTCGGCCACGGGCCGCTCGTGAACGCGCGATGCGCGGCCCGCACGGCGCGATCGACATCGGCGGCGCTCGCGTCGGGAATCGTCGCCCATGCGCGGCCGGTCCACGGATTGACGCTTTCGAAGGTGCGGCCGTCCTCGGCCTGTACGAATTCGCCGTCGATATACATCGCGAAACTTTCGGTTTGCTGATTCATTGGCATGCCTTGAGAATGTGCAGCAAATGAGGGGAAACGCGCAGCGGCTGCCTCAGTGGCTTTTCGCGCCGAGCGGACGCGTTTCGTAGGTGCCGGCGAGCGCTCGCAGTTCCTCCTCGTCGAGCTTCAGATCGAGTGCGGCGACCGCGCTCGCGACGTGCACAACCTGCGTCGCGCCGAAGATCGGCGAGATGATGCCGGGCTGTGCGAGCGCCCACGCCAGCGCGACCTGGCTCGGCTCGACACCGCGCTTCGCGGCGATCTTCGCCACGCATTCGAGCGCCGCGAAATCGCCCGGGCGGTGATAGTGCTTCAGTGTGTAGTCATCCGAATCATGTCGCGCGGTCGCGTTGCGCGCATCGCGCCGGTCCGCGCACAGGAAGCCGCGCGCGAGCGGACTGAATGGGACCAGCGCGATATCGTAGGCGCGGCAGAACGGTATCAGTTCGCGCTCGGCTTCGCGATGACAGACGTTGTACTCGCACTGCATCGACACAAACGGCGTACGTCCCATCTGTTTCGCGAGATTCACGCATTGCACGAAAGCCCAGGCGGGCATGGTCGTCGCGCCGACGTAGCGTACCTTGCCGCTCTTCACGAGATCGTCGAAGGCGACGACGAGTTCTTCGAGGTCCGTGTCCGGTTGCCAGATATGCGTTTGCAGCAGATCGACGTAATCGGTCTTCAGGCGCTTCAGCGACGCATCGACCGCGCTGAAGATGTGCTTGCGAGAGTAGCCGCGCGCATTCGGATGCGTGCCCATCGGATTACCGAGCTTGGTGGCCAGCACGATCTCGTCGCGGGATGCGTAATCCCATAGCGCATTGCCGAGCACGGTCTCGCTGGCACCCGCCGAATAGAAATCGCAGGTATCGACGAAATTGATGCCCGCCTCGACCGCCGCGCGCAGGATCGGCCGTGCTGCGTCTTCTTCGAGCACCCACTTGCGCCACCCCGGGTTGCCGATACCCATCGCGCCGAAGCCAAGGCGGGAAATGCGCAGGCTCGAGCGGCCTAATCTTGCGTACTCCATGGATGGAGGTCTCCGTATTCGCCAGATGTTGAGGTCAGTCTAGTCGAAATATTTTTTGTCAGCTAGTATCTCGTATACCAACAGATTAACGGAGACGATGCAAGTGGAAAAATATGTTTCTGCCGACGGCCTGGAGCTTGCGTACAAGATTCAGGGATCCGGACCATTTGTCACGCTGATACACGGCATCGGCGCGGATCACGCAAGCTGGGACGCGATCGCGAGCCAGCTCGAGGCGCACTTCACGGTGCTACGCGCGGACTTGCGCGGCCACGGCGCATCGAGCCTGATCACGCGCTGCTCGCTCGATGACTTCGTCTCCGATGTCGACGCGCTGCTCGATGCTGTCGGTGTGCAAAAAACGCATCTGGTGGGCTTTTCTCTCGGCGGCCTCATCGCGCAGAAATACGCGGTGGAAAACTCGGCGCGTCTGAACCGGCTGGCGCTCATCAGCTCGGTCGCGGAGCGCACCGACGAGGAACGCGCGCGCGTGCTGAAACGCGCCGACCAGATCGACCGCGAGGGCATCGCGGCGGTCGTCGCGGCGGCGGAAGATCGCTGGTTCACGCCGGCGTTCAAGGCGGCCAACCCGCAACGCGTCACGTACCGTCTCGAACAACTGGTGAAGAACGATCATCGGTCGTACGCGGCCGCGTATCGCGTGTTTGCGGCAGCGGATCGCGACATCGCATTCGACCGCATCAGCGTACCGACGCTCGTGATGACCGGCGAGAACGACCCCGGCTCGTCGCCACGGATGTCGCGCCTGTTACATGAGAAAATCGCCGGATCGCAGCTTCGCATCCTGCCGGAGCTGCGTCATAGCGTGCTGCTCGAAGCACCGGACCTGATTGCCGGCCTGCTGCTCGAATTTCTGCAGCCGGAATAAAACCCAGCACGGGCCGCACATGACGGCCCGCATTCAAACATAGGGTGGAACGATGACAGAAGACGCAACGGTTGCCCAACAAGTAGGCTTGAGCGTCGCCAAAAACGAGACGATCCGCATGAAGACGCTAAACGTTCTGCGTGAAGCGATCATTGCGGGACGGCTCGCGCCGGGCCAGAAGCTGATCGAGCGCGATCTATGCGAACAGACCGGCGTCAGCCGCAGCAGTATCCGCGAGGCGTTGCGCAATCTCGAATCGGAGCGTCTGGTCGAGAGCCTCGATACCAAGGGCGTCGTGGTTGCAACTCTGACGCCCGAAATCGCCACGGAAATCTATGAAATACGGGCGGCGCTCGATTCCGAAGCGGCATTGCATTTTGCCCAGCGCGCGACCAGTGAGGACCTCGCCGAACTCGAAGACACCTTCAATGCGCTGAAGAATACGCCTGTCGAAAACGACGAGGCGTTCCTCGCCGCTTCGAATCGCTTTTACGCGATCCTCTATCAAGGCGCGCGCAACGAAACCGCCAAGCACGTCATGCAGCTTCTCGGCGCCCGCATCAGTTTGCTGCGCGCGACCACGACGCGGCGCTCGCCAGTGGAACGCCGTCACGGAACGGTCGAACTCATGGGCGAGATTTTCAAGGCGCTCAAGAAGCGCGACGGCAATGCCGCTGCCTTGACGATACGCGCGCTCATCGAGCGATCGGCGCAGTCGGCGACGGCCCTGCTCAAGGACGGGCAAGCGAATCGCTAGACACGCTCCACGCGCTGTGCCGCTGACAGCAGCACAGCGCCACCGGACCTACGCGGAGTGATGCGGCGGCGGCCCATGCCGCCTCATGCCGTGGCACTGCCGCCTTTCTCGCGCCTGCCGGTTTCAATGCGCCGCGTTCTCGCGCTCGATCTCCTGCATGTCCTGATGCCGGTCTCCGATACGCGCGTGCGGTCGTCCGGCTGTCGACGCGCCAAGCACGATCACGATCTCATCGGGATTCGGTGCGTCGGGAATGGCGAACTCCAGGGTGATGAAGTGCGAACGCGCGGCGCCGTCGTGAATGTGCTTGATCGGCACCTGCAGCGACGTGTTCAGTCCACCGCGCTTGTTGGTGAACGACAGAAAGCTCTCCGCTTCGACCGCATGGCGATAGTGATTGCCGAAGCGCAGATTGTGAATCACGGCGGACGCGTGTTCGATTTCTCCGCCTCCACCGACTACCGCGCTCTTGCCGTAGGCTTCGATCGCCTGCTTGCCGCCGATCTCTTCGAGCATGCGCGCCACCATCACCTTGCCGAGTTCGCCGCAGCCATCGCGCTGCTCCGGCGAGAGATCCTCGACGAAGCCGCGCCCGAACCACGGATTGCGAATCACCGCCGCGACGCCGACAAGCGTAACGGGCGTAGCAAGCGCCTTGTCGCCTTCAATGAAGGTCGCTTCCTTGTAGACCACGATTTTGCGAATCGAAAACGGCATCGTCATTCCTTGGGATCAGCAGCAGGTTGAGAGGCGGCGGCGAGTTCGGCCAGCACCTTGCGCGCCACGCGAAAACAGTCGACACCGACGGGGATGCCGCAATACACGGCGATCTGGATCAGCGCCGCGCGCAGTTCCTCGTGGCTCAGGCCGTTCTTGAGCGCCCCGCGCACATGCAGCTCGAACTCGTGCATCTTGCCGAGCGCGGCGATCATGCCGAGATTGAGCAGACTGCGCTCACGCGGCACGAGCGTCGGGTCGCCCCAGCACGTGCCCCAGCAATACTCCGTGACGAGCTCCTGGAACGGCCGGTTGAAATCGTCAGCACTCTTGAGCGACTGATCGACATAGGCATCGCCCAGCACATCACGACGGCGGCGTTCGCCGGTATTGAATCGTTCGATATCCAATCCTGATCTCCTCAAAACGACTGTCTTACGATCACGGTGTCGGACTCGCAGCCTGGAAGCCCGCCTGGGCCCGCGAGCGCTCCGACGAGGGCGCCCAGGTACGTGTCTCGAGTTCGTACAGGAACCTGAGGTCGGCGGTAGCGACGTCGACTCCGTGCGCATAGGCCCGTCTCAACGCACCGCTCACATCCTTGCAAACCATGCCGGAACGACGCGCCGCAAGCTCGGCGAGATCGTCTCTCGCGACGAAAGGAAATGCGATGAGTTCGAGGGCCGAGGTTCCGGCACCGGTTGCATCGGCTGCCAGCAAGGCCGCGGCGGATGGCACGTCGCCGACTTCGTGCAGCAGAACCATCAGGTCATGAATCGCGGCGCCGCCAGGATCGCTGGTCAGCGACGTTATCGCGCCGCCGCTCGTGGCAGTATAGAACCGCCATGCGCCATGCGGGTCGCCATTCGTCAATAGAAGCCCGATGCCCCGCTGCGCGGCGATCGTCGCCGTACCGGCCAGGCCGATGTGGTCCGCGAGGTGGTTCACGGTGATACGCACGGCGCCGCGCCTGCGCCTGGCAAGCCCGGTAATCAGATCGACCGCCCGGGGTCCGATATCGAGCATCGAACGGCCCGCTGCGTCGATAACGCCGCTCGTTTCGCTCGTGCGATCGAAGCGCGGTTCATCGCCCGAGAATGCTTCGAGCAACGTGGCTTCATTGCGACGCAGCGCGGCAAGCGTGTCGCCGTCGAGCACTTCGGAACAGGTCAGCACGCGCGCCATGGCTTCGACCGCGCCGAGCGGGCAACCGAACGCGCGCAGACTCCACCAGGCGACGCGCGTGATTTCCGATACCGCGGCTGAGGTGTAGGTCGGCTCGGTCATGACAGCATCTCCGTCTGGGTGGCGGGCTCGGCCGGGTAGCGCCAGTCGCGCGTCGTGCCCTCGGCGATTTCGGCCGGCAGCGGAACCCCCTGGAAGAAGACGCCTCGCACATAGCGAATCGACAGCGGCGTCGAGCATTCGATGCCGAGCGACGCGAGGAAAAAGCGGATCAGTTGCGCCGGGACAAAATCCTTGTGGATCAGGTTGTCGCGAATCTCCGCATAGGGAAGGCCATCGAGATACTGCACGCGCGACACAGCCATCTCCAGATCCGGATGTGCGAACATCAGCTCGCCGACCAGTTCATCGTCCGCGTAGCTCGCAACGACGCAGGCGAGGCGCTGCACGATGCCGATGTGATCGACGAACGATTCGTACTCCTCGCCAGGATCGAGCACGCGTTCGCCGCGCCGTTGCTCGCCGTTGTCGACGGAGTGATACCAGAAATGCTGACGCGTCTTCGACAGCAGCGTGTCGTAGCGCAGCGCCCACGCATAGTTCTTGCGCAACAGGCCGCGCAACTCGCCGACCGTCATCTCGGCGACGACGCCGCGCTCGCGCGCCGCGCCGATCACGAGGTAATCGGCGAAACGGTCCGATACGTCGGGGTACAAATCGATCAGCGCGGAGTTCAGTTGCTCCTGCGTTTCGGCATCGAATGCCGACGCGGCCTGCGCGAGATCGTTCCAGAGAGAAAAAGCCCGGGACCCATCGAGCCAGCCGACGATGGTGCGCAAGTTCGCCGCGATGACCTTGTTCGGCACGACATAATCTTCAGACTGAACCTGGACCGTGTCGCAGTACGCGGCCACACGGGCGACCAGGCTGACGAGACGCTCGCGGCTCGCCGCATCGACGGGCATCGACTTCGCGTATGCGAGGGCGGCTTCGCGCACGGCCAGCCACGTCGACACCCAATGCGGCCAACGCTGCAACGCCACGCACATGCCCTGCCCCGACGAGTTGCCGACCGCGAGATAACGCGCAACCTCTTCGGAGAGTTGCGCGGCGCGCGGATTACGCGCTCGGGCGATCGCGTTGACCAGATCGATCGACACCTGCCGAACCATGTAGAGACCGAAGAGATCCGCGAAGAAGGGATGGCACAGCGGGTGGTCGGCGGCGATGCCCTGATACGAGATCGATCCGTTGCGGCCGCTGCCCTGAAATCCGCCGTTGCGCAGCAGATAGGCCGAGGCGCTGCCGATCAGGCCCGGCTCCGGCTGATGACCGGCCACGAGTGCATCGACGACGTGATCGAAAATCCGCGCGCTGCGATTGGCCGGGGTCCAGCCGAGCACCATGGCATCCGTGCGCATCGTCTCGACGTTTTTCAGATCGAACGTGGCGAACTCGCGCTCGATGCGTGCCGCGTCCGGTGTTCCGACAAACAGTGCGCCGAACATGTCGCGATTTGCGCCATCGGAGCGGCGCCCCACCTTCTCCTTGCCGTCCCACTCGTATGCGCGCGCGATATAGGTGAAGTCGATTCCGCGTGCGCTGATGCGGTAGACGAGGCGGCCTTGCCCGTTTGCGTCCGCCTCGCAGATTTCGAGCGCAATGCGCCAACGCTCGTCGATCATGCGGCGCGCGAGCACATAGGCAAAGCTCACGCGCGACGCCTTCATCGCACCCATCAACGGACCCTGCATGATCGACTCGGCGGGCCGCATATAACCGATGATCTTCTCCGCGGCACCAGCGCCAGCCAGTTGCGTCGCGGCGGCTTCCAGAAAGGGGGGCAACTCCATCGGCATTACAAGTCCTTTCGCGTTGCTGAAATGAAGTGCTCGGCACGTTGATCGAGCGATGTCTTATTGTATACCATCTTCCAATGCGTTCCTAGTTGCCGTGTTTTAGCCAGCGCCACCGGCAATTGCCGATGGCAGATCGGCGCCGCCGACCGTGCGCATTCGCGCGCGACGGCAGGCGCCGCGCGCGAAAGGCGGCAAGGCTCAGAACTTGTGCCGGATGCCCGCGACCGCGACGACCTGCCGGTTCGTGGACGACTGCGTCGCGAAAGCGATCTGCGCGACTGCGTTGGCGCCGGTCGAGTCGTGTCCCGATGCCTGCTGATAGATGCCGACCAGGTATAGATCGGTGCGCTTCGAGAGGTTGTAATCGACGCCGAGATTGACCTGCTGATAGCGCGCGCCCGAGAGTCCGCGCAGGCTGCCCGCCGCCGTGTACGTGTACGACGCGCCGAGTTGCAGCGCGGGCGTCAACATGTACTTCGCGTTCGCTTCGATGATGTTGAATACCGCCGTGCCACGCAGCCCGTTGCTCGCGCCCGCGACCACCAGGGTGCCGAGATTGTTGAAAGACGCGTGGCTATAGATGGCGCCGAGGGTCGCATCGCCGATCTTGTAATTCACGCCCACCGCGGCGACATCCTGCGAACCGGCGGTGGCAAGACCGGAAATCACCGGACCCGACATGTTCGAACCGGTGCTGCTGTCGTTGGCCTTATTGCCCCACAGCGAATAATTGGGGTTGCTTGCGTGCGTGTATTGGGCAGCAGCGGTCAACGGCCCCATGCTGTAGCCGGCCGCGAGCGAGTAGATCTGGTTGCGCGAGAAGTCGCCGGCCACGCCGCCGAACGAATAAGTGCCGCCGAACGAAAAGCCGCCGAAGCTCGGCGACTTGTATTTGACCGCGTTGTTCACCCGGTACGTGCCGTCGAGATTGTCCAGATCGGCCGGATGCGCGCCGAAGCCCGCGCCGCCGAGCGCCCACTGCGCGGCCGCGGTCAACGCGCCGACGTAGTCATAGCCGCTCAGATACTGACGTCCGAGCAGCACCTGCCCCCACGTCGGCGCCGCCAAGCCGACGTAGGCCTGGCGACCGAAGAGGTCGCCGTTCTGCCCGAGCGCGCCGGTCGATGAACTGAAGCCGCCTTCGAGCGTAAAGACCGCGGACAGTCCGCCGCCCAGGTCCTCGGCGCCGCGCAGGCCCCAGCGGCTACCCGATTCGCTGCCGCTCGCGAGCGCGAACTGCTGCCCGGTACGCGCGTTGTTGTTGAACATCAAACCTTCATCGACGATACCGTATAGCGTGACGCTGCTCTGCGCCATCGCCGCGCCGGAACCGCCCGCGAGAAGCAGGACTGCCAGGGAAATCTTTTTCATTTTGTCTCACCAATAGGAAGGAGCTTGGGATCACCTATGCATCATCCATCACAACATATGGATACCTAATCGATATGCAGGCGCGACGATGCCTCTCCCCACACCGGAGAGATACGTCGTCAGTCCGTCACGCCCGCCCGGCTTTGGCTCATCCGCGCGGGACCGATGCTACGATGCGCTTGCCGTACCGCGCCGAACAGGCCGGCGCTCCCTGCCCGCCCCGGCCTGTTCGGCGTCGCCGCGCTACGCCGGCGACTTCCACATGTTGCGGAAACGTGGAATCTCGTCGGGCAACCACACGTGGTTGTGCACGTTGTTGCGCATCGCTGCGTATTCAATCGAAAAGAACAGCGGCACGTACGGCAGATCGCGCGTGACAATCGCCTCGACCTGACCGTAGAGCCTCCTGCGCGTCGCCTGATCGGAGGCGTCGCGCGCCTGCTGCAACAGTTTGTCGACGTCAGGGTTGTGGTACTTCGTCGTGTTCTGCGCGCCGGTGCTGCCGAGCAGCAGCGGAAACAGGCCGTCCGGATCGGGACGCTGCGACCATCGGATCGGGCTGAAGTTGATGAGCCCCTGCGAGAGACGCGGGTACCAGTCGCTTTGCGCAATAGGATCGAGCCGCACCGCAATGCCGACCGCCTTCAGCTGCTCCTGAACGAGCTGGTTGATCTGCTGCATCAGCATGATCTGCGGCGTCGACAGGCTGACCGAAAGGTTGGTGACGCCCGCTTGCGCAAGCAGCGCCTTCGCCTTGGCCGGATCGTACGGATACGACTTCACCGTGGGGTCATACCACCACGCGCCCGGCGGCGCGATCGACTCGGCGATCGGCGCCTTGCCATTCATCAGTATCTCGACCATGCGTTTGCGGTCGATCGCATACGCCACCGCCTGGCGCACCAATGGGTTGTTGAACGGCGGCCGGTCGACCTGCCATTGCAGCGCGTACCAGCGGCTCGCCGGGCCCGCGTCGAGCACGATGCCGGGCTGGTTTTCGATCGGGCGGATGTCGATCGGCGATAGCGCCGAGATGTAGTCCACCTCGCCGGTGCGCAAGCGCTGCATCGCGATGATCGGATTGGACGTATCGCTGAATACGACGCGATCGAGATACGGCTTGCCGGGCTCCCAGTACTTCGGATTCCTGTCGACGCTCAGCGAGTTGCCCGGAATCCACTCCTTGAACACGAACGGGCCGGTGCCGACCGGGTGTGTCGCAAAGTCCTTGCCGTATTTTTTCATCGCCGTCGGCGACGCCATGAAGCCTTCGCGCTGCGCGAGCATGCCGAGCAACGCCGGGCTCGGCGATTTCAGATGCAGCGTGACAGTCTGCGGATCGTTCACTTCCACGCTGTCGAGAATCAGCGTCAGTTGCGGCCGCAATGGCGAGCCGACCGCGGGATCAAGCCGCCGGTCAAGATTGTCCTTGACCGCGGCGGCGTCGAACGGCGTGCCGTCATGGAACATCACGCCTTTGCGCAGATGCAGCACGAGACGCTTGCCGCCGTCGAGCGTGTCCCAGCGCTCGGCGAGTTCCGGGCCGATGGACGCGTCGGGGTTGATCGACAGCAAGGTGTTGTAGATGAGGTAGAGCGGCTGGCGCTCGGAGAAATTGACCGAAAACGTCGGATCGAGCGTCTTCGTGTCCGACGCAAACGCCACGCGCAGCGTGCCGCCGCTGACCGGTTTGGTCGAAGTATCCACGGCGGCCCGGCCGCTCTGCATGAACAGCATCCCGGCGGTGGCAGCGCTGGTGGCTGCCAGGAAGGTACGACGACGCATCGGACAGACTCCTATAGCTCAAATACCTAGCTGATCGGATGTAGAATGATCGTATTCTGTCTGACAAGCAATCGGAAAAAAATAAGTAGTTTCCATGTTGTGGTCGATACAACACCTGGCATCGCGGTGATGAGAGGGGGCTCCGCCCGATCAGGCAGGGAGATCAGCAGGAAAGCGGGACTTACACTTATGCCGGCGAAAGTTGACGCGCAAAGGCGCAGGTGTCTGCGGCCGCACCAATGCCATATGCCACGAGAAGGCAGCGCGGCGGATAACCGCGCGGTCGCAACCCCGCTCGAACTCGCGCGGCGTCCCAGCCTCGGTGGAACGCCGTCGAAATCATCGCGTTCCGCCAAATAACTCCGCTACCACGCCGCGCAACCAGCGATTGCCCGCTTCGTGATGGTACTTGGCATGCCAGTGTTGACGGACCGCAAAGCCATCGACCGCAAACGGGCATGAATGAATCGCGATGTCGTTCATCTCGGCAAGCGTTTCGCCGATGTTGCGCGGCAGCGTGGCAATCAGATCGGTCGTCCTGATGATCGAGCCCAACCCCAAAAAGCCCGGCAGTTCAAGTACGACGTCGCGGTCGATGTTCTCGCGCAGCAACGCCTGCTCCAGCAGCTGCGCCCCCGTGCCGGCCGCTATCACCACATGCCCCTCGGCACGGTATTGCCTGAGACTGAGCCGGGTCCGCACCCGCGGATGACTACGGTTCGTCAGGCAGACCCAGTCCTGGTTATACAGTTGCTGCTGGTACATCCCACCGCCGAGCCACGGCACATACCCGATCGCAAGATCGGCCTCCCCCGACTCCAATGCCCGCTCGGTGTTGCCGTCGATCCTTGCCGCTTCGAGGCGAATGCCCGGCGCCTGATCCCGCACGTACGCGAGGATTCGGGGAAGCAGCGTGACATGGCTTGCGTCGGTCATGCAGATGCGAAAGCGCCGCTTGGCGGTGGCGGGATCGAAGGCGATCTCCCATGCGGCAAACCGCCGAAGCGACTCCAAGATTTCGCGGCACGGGCCGATCAATGCATCCGCTTGCGGAGTCGGCGTCATACCGCCCGGCGTGCGGATAAACAGGGGATCGCGCAAATGATCGCGCAAGCGTCCGAGCCAGATGCTGACTGTCGGCTGGCTTTGCCCCAGTTGCTCGGCGACACGCGTCACGCTCCGCACGTCATACAGCAGGTCGAAGAGCTGAAGCAGTTTCAGATCGGGAAGCTCGGTGAGATCCATGAGGTTATTGTCGCTCGCAATATCCTCATTGTAGTCATTGCATTGCGCATGTGAACCTCGCCTCGTATCGTTGGCGGCGATTCCCATGCGCCGGGCCTCGGCGCCGAATCAATCCACTCCCAGAATCGCAGCCATCGACGCTGTGCCAGTCAATCCAGAATCAGGAGACACTCATGCAAATCAAACTGCCATCGCATGGCAGCCCCGGCGACAACGCCGCCGACGCGAAAGCTCGCAAGCAGGCGAAGAAGGCCACCGCCAGCGGCTGGATCGGCTCGGCGCTCGAGTACTACGATTTTTTCATCTACGCACAAGCCGCCGCCCTGATCTTTCCGCAGATATTCTTCCCCAAGGGCAATCCCACGATCGCGATCGTCGCTTCACTCGCGACCTATGGCGTCGGCTACGTGGCACGACCTATCGGCGCATTCGTACTCGGTCACTGGGGCGACACGCACGGCCGCAAGACGGTACTGCTGATCTGCATGTTTATGATGGGCTTCTCCACGATGGCCGTGGGTCTGCTGCCGACTTATCAATCGGTCGGCCTGCTGGCGCCCGCGCTGCTCGTCGTGCTGCGGCTGGTACAGGGTTTCGCCGTCGCGGGTGAAATTTCGGGCGCCAGTTCGATGATCATGGAGCAGGCGCCGTTCGGCCACCGTGGTTACTTCGCGAGTTTCACGCTGCAAGGCGTACAGGCGGGCCAGATTCTCGCTGCCGCCGTGTTTCTGCCGCTCGCGTACTACATGCCCGAGAATGCGCTCGTTTCATGGGGCTGGCGCATCCCCTTCCTGTTGAGCGCCGGCGTTCTCCTGGCCGGTTACATCATCCGCCGCGAGGTCGAAGAAACGGCAGCCTTCGCCAAGGAAGACGAAAGCGGCCAGGTCGCGCGCGCGCCGATTCTCGAAGCGTTCAAATATAGCTGGCCCGACATGATTCGCGTCTTCTTCATGGCGTTCATGAACGTGATTCCCGTGGTCGCGACGATCTTCGGTGCCGCCTATGCCGTTCAGCCTTCATACGGCATCGGGTTTCATCCCAGCGTGTATCTGTGGATTCCGGTGGTCGGCAATATCGTGGCGGTCATCGTCATTCCGTTCGTCGGCAATCTGTCCGATCGCATCGGGCGCAGAATGCCGATGATCTTCGGTGCCCTGTCATCCGGACTCCTGTCGTTTGCGTATCTGTACGCCATCAGCATCCACAATCTGCCGCTTGCCTTCGTCATGTCGATACTGATGTGGGGTGTCGTCTATCAGGGCTATAACGCCATCTTCCCGAGCTACTATCCCGAGCTTTTCCCGACCCGTTTCCGCGTCTCGGCGATGGCCATCGCGCAGAATCTCGGCACGACCCTCACCGCGCTGCTCCCGGCCCTTTTCGCGGCAGTGGCCCCGCCGGGGTCTCACAATGTGCCGATGCTCATCGGCTCGCTGACGTTCGGCGCGACGGTCGTTTCCGCACTGGCTGCATGGAGCGCCAGGGAGACCTATCGGGTACGGCTGCAAGACCTCGGTGACGACAACGCAGTCCCCATCCCGAAGGAACAGTATGAATGGCTCCGGCAGCAAGCGCTCACCGGACCGGAGCTCGCGAAGACGGCGGTACAAGCCCGCTAAGGGTGGATGAGACCGCTTCCGCGGTAACGCGTGGAGCGGTCTCGACGTCCGGCGCGTTGCATCCGCGCCGCCTTCGCGCACGGCACTGCCCGCGGTTGTGCAAACGTGATATGCAACGCTGCTTCGCCTCGCCGCCCTTGCCCTTGCCCTTGCCCTTGCCCTTGCCCTTGCCCTTGCCCTTGCCCTTGCCCTTGCCCTTGCCCTTGCCAGGAGAGATCATGCCGGCAGCGCACGACCACGCGCATGCAGGACGATCGTGCCTAGTCCACTGACGGCAATCACGATCATGCCCACGGCAGTCCAGACGCTGGGAACCCTGCCAAAGAACGCCCAGCTGAATAGCGTGGCGAAAGCAAGCTGCGCATAGCCGAATGGCGTGAGCACGGCAAGCGGCGTTCGGCGCAACGCCTGAAGCATCAATAGATGGCCGAGCGTCGAAAGAAAGCCCATCGCGAGCACCATCAGCCAGCTACCCACGGTCACTTTGCGGATTGCCGGCAAAAGGTCCGCCTGATCGACCCATAGCAGTCCCGCGAGCGCGATACTCGCGACCACGGCGGTGATGAGATTGGTGGTGATCGGGTCGCCTGCGGTCGAAAGCCGGCTCGATACGACCTGAAAACATGCGAAGGTCGTGGCTGCACCAATGGGAAATGCAACCGCCCAGCTGAATTCGCCGCTGCCCGGCTGCACGACGATCAGCATGCCGATAAAGCCCAGAACGACCATCGACCATTTGCTCTTCGTTACGTCTTCGTTGAGCAGAATGGCCGCCAGCAGCGTCGAAATCAGCGGCGCCATCATCGCCAGCGAAGTGGTGACCGGAAGCGGCAAATAGCGCAGGCCGGCAAACGTGCAGGCCGAATTGACGAGGAGAAAAAAGGCGCGCAGGAATTGCAGTTTCAGCACGCCGACCTTGCGAAAATGCCCGGCACCGCGCCGCGCCTGCCAGGCGCCGAGGGCGACGGCCTGAAAGCTGTAGCGGCCGAAAAGAAGAGCGAGTAGCGGCACCGAAGCGCCGATGGCCTTGACCACCGAATCGCTCGCGGCAAACGTGGCGGTCGTCGCGACCATCATCGCAATGCCGAACTCGGCGGTCATGGGGAACGTAATCTGGCGCTTCAATTCAATCCCTGTGATGTTGCATGCCTCGAAGCGCTTTTCGATGCATTTTTCGCTACGCCCCTCGCTGCATTTTTCGCGCGCCGGCTCGCCAGTGCTAAACGTGATGGAGCCGGCGTCGCGCGGATCAGCGTCAGTCGAGCGGCACGGTCAGCCGGTCGATCACCGCCCGTGTCTGCGGACGAACGCCGCGCCACCATTCGAACGCTTCGGCCGCCTGTTCGACCAGCATGCCGACACCATCGGCAATACCCTGCACGCCCGCCTCGCGCGCAAGCCGCAAAAACGGCGTGAGCCCTTTCCCATAGGCGAGTTCGTACGCGCCGCCAGCCGGGCTGAATACGCCGGGCGAAACAGGCGGCAAGTGACCGCCAAGACTCGCCGACGTCGCGTTCACGACGAGGTCGAACGGCTCCATCGCGTCGAGATCCCGGTAACCGCATGCGATCAACGGACAGCTCGTTGCGACTTGCGCCACCAGCGCCTCGGCCTTCACTACGTTCCGGTTCACGACGACCAGCTCCGCCGGCCGCGCCGCGATGAACGACAGCAAGGCGCCGCGCACCGCGCCGCCCGCGCCCAGTACGAGCACGCGCTTGCCCGCCATCGGCCGGTTCAGATTGACTTCGATGTCGCGCACGAGGCCGACGCCGTCGAAATTCTCGGCAACGATCCGGCCGTTTTCGAACTTCATCGCGTTCACGGCACCGGCAAGCGCCGCGCGTTCGCTGCGCTCGTCAGCCATCGCGAAGGCTTGCAGCTTGAACGGCGCGGTGACGTTCAAGCCCCTGCCGCCCGCGGCGATAAACGCCCTGACCGTTTCGGCAAACGCGCCGGCCGGCTCGAGCGGCCCTTCTATCGCCGTATAGGTGATGTCCTGCCCGGTCTCCTGCGCAAACAGGCCGTGGATCAGCGGGGATTTCGTGTGTCCGATCGGATGGCCGATCACCGCATATAAATCAGCCATCATGCAGCCCTCTTCGAAAACAGCACGCCGTCGGCCTGCATGGCGTCGATCTGCGCAGCGTCGAAACCCAGCGACTGTGCAACTTCAGCATTGTGCTGACCGAGGTCCGGGCCGACTTCGCGGATCGACGTATCGCAGTCGGAGAAACGGAACGGCAGGTTCGGCAGACGCAGTTTTCCGAAGCGCGGATGGTCCTGTTCGATCACCATGCCCCGTGCGACGATCTGCGGATCGGCAACCACCTCGTCGATACGCTGGACCTTCGCGCATGGCACGTCGACTCCGTCGAGCAGCGCCAGCACCTCGGCCACCGGCCGCGCGGCCACCCACGGCTTGACGACGGCGAGGATGTCCTCGCGATGGGCGTTGCGTCCGTTCAGCGCGTGGAATCTCGCGTCGGCACCAAAGCCGGCCGGACCGCCGTGCTGTTCGACGAGCGCAGCGAAGCGCGCCCACGAATCGTCGACCTGCGCGGCGATCACGAGATCGCCGTCGGCCGCGCGAAACACGCCATACAGCGTCGACGTCGGCATGTCGTGACCCGTCTGCTCGGGCAGCACGCCCTGCATCGTGTAGCACTGCACCGCGTATTCGTGCATCGACACCAGCGTGTCGTACAGCGCCATGTCGATATGCTGGCCGCGGCCGCTCTTCACGCGGCCGAGCAACGCGGCGTTGATCGCGGCCACCGCATGAATGCCCGTGTACATGTCACCGAGCGAAATCCGCATCAGCGGGGGCGGCTCGCCGGGATTGCCGATCATCTGCATGATGCCGCTCTTCGCCTCGGCGATCAGGCCAAAGCCCGCGCGATGCGCGTCGGGTCCTGTATGGCCGTATGCCGAGATCGAGCAGTACACGAGGCCCGGATTGCGTTCGGACAGCGCGGCATAGCCGAGGCCGAGCTTGTCCAGCGCGCCGGGTCGATAGTTTTCGATAAATACATCGGCCGAATCGCACAGGCGCCGCATGAACTCCTTGCCGCGCGCATCTTTCATATCGACGCTGACGCCGCGCTTGCCCATATTGAGCTGCAGGAAGTAGGCGCTTTGCTGGTCGTCGAGGAGGGTCGCATGCTGCCGGCCGGCGTCGCCGCTGCCGGGACGCTCGACCTTGATGACTTCGGCGCCGAGCGCCGCGAGGCAACGGCCCACATAGGGACCGGCGAGAAAGTGGCTGTAGTCGACGACGCGAATACCTTCGAGAGGACGGGCCTGCATCAGTTCGCTCCCGGGCGGCGCGGCACCATCAGGCGATGTTCGCCGCGCTGGACCACCTGGCCGTCCTGATTGATCAGCTCAGACGGTAGCACGACGATGCCCCAGTCCGGACGGCTCTTGCTCGCGCGCATGTTGCTCACGCGAAACCTGACGTGCAGGACGTCGTTGACCTTGATCGGCAGCAGGAAATCCCAGGTCCAGCCGAGCGACATGCCCGGCAGGAACCGGTAGTCGCTCTGCGTCTTCAGGCCGTCCGCAATCGACAGCCCGAACAGCCCGTGCGCGACGATCGAACCGAAGTGGCTCGCGTTCGCGTAGGCCTCGTCCACATGCACCGGTGTGTGATCGCCGGTCAGATCGGCGTAGGCGAGAATGCGTTCTTTCGTGACCGTATAGGTCGGGCTCACGCACTCGTCGCCGTCCTTCGCGTCGTCCCAGTACTTTTCGATGATCGTGCTCATGCTTTACGCCTCCGCGCGTGGATTGATCGCCAGCGCCTGCGCAACGCACGCGGCAGGTTTGGCCTGAATGAGTTCGACCGCGAGCCCGTCCGGCAAGCGCAGCCAGTTGCGTCCCTGCGGCATTTCGCCGACACCGAACGCCTGCGCCGCGGCGAGCGCGGCCTCGAGGTCCTCGCACATCACGCCGAGATGGCCGAGCCGGCCCTCGGGCCCGTCGAAGCGCGGCTCGTGAATGAACTGCAAGCCGCCGAGCGTCCAGTACTGACGCGGCGCCTCGCGCGTGCCGTCCACCTCGCGCATCGTCATGCCGAGGACTTCCTCGAAGAAGCGGATATGCCACTGGATATCCTTCACCCAGATCGCGACGTGCTCCAGATACGCTTTCGTGCCGCTCATGCCGCCGCTCCTGCTTTCTGGCGATCGGTCATGGCCCGTTCGATGCCCTTGATGCATGCCACGAGCGTCGAATTAACAGGAGTCGGCACGCCGAGACGTTGGCCCCAGCGCACGACCGCGCCGTTGATGAAGTCGATTTCGGTAACCGAACCTTTTTCCAGGCTTTGCAGCATCGAGGTCTTGAAGGCAAGCGGCAAACCTTCGGCGGCGAGCGTCCACGCCTCTTCCGCCCGGGTCATCGAAAGACGAATGCCGGCGGCCTTCGCCGCGGCCATGGCCTCTTCGATCGCGGCCAGCGCGGTCGCTTTCAGAACCAGCTCTTCGTAGAGTTGCCCATACGTCAGACCGGTAACGCCGGTGATCGCGCCGGTCGCGACGTTAATCAACAGCTTGTCCCACATCGTGCCGAGGATGTTGTCGCTGACCGTGGTCGTCAGGCCGGCGCTGTTGAACGCATCGGCGATGGCGCGGACCCGCTCCGTCACCTGGCCGTCGAGTTCGCCGATGATCGTCAGTTTTCCGCTCACGCCCGACTCGATATGTCCGGGCGCCTTCAGTACGCCGCCGACATAGGTCTTGCCCGCCAGCACACGCTCGCGGCCGACGATCTCGCTCAGCACGTCCTCATGGCCGAGGCCGTTCTGCAACGACAGGACGAGCGTGTCGGGACCGACGAGGGCGAGCGCGCCGCGCATCGCCGAATCGGTATGGAAGGACTTGACCAGTACGATAACGAGGTCCACCGGTCCGACTTCGGCGGGGTTCATCGTGGCGCGGACCTTGACGCGGCGCGAGCCATTGGCGTCGTCGACTTGCAGGCCGTCGCGGCACATGGCCTCGACGTGCGCCGCAAAGCGGTCGACCAGCCACGTCTCGTGGCCGCCTTCGGTGAGTGCGGAGCCAATGGCGCAACCTAACGCACCGGCTCCCAGAAATGCGATCTTCATGCGGGTCTCCGTGATAGTGAGACCACGATACGATTCCCGCGTCATGCGCGCAATGCAATGAAATCAATGACGTCATTGCGAACGGCAATACAGGTCGAACGGCATGACGCCTTTGCGTTCACGGCCGAGGCATAAAAAAAGGCAACGCGTCACGCGTTGCCTTCCTGATTACACCGGCAAATAGAGGTCGCAGCCCCCGCTCAACAACCCGTCTGCTTCACGCGCTCGACCGCGAGCCCGAAGGCCGGACGCAGCTTCGTGCCGACCACGTTGCCGAAAAATGCCGCGACGAGCCAGAGCCAGCCATGCAGGCTGCCCGACACGATACCGCTGAAATACGCGCCGATATTGCAGCCATACGCGAGGCGCGCGCCATAGCCGAGCAGCAGCCCGCCGACGATGGCGGCGATCAGCGAGCGCAAAGGCAGACGCCATACCGGCGCGTAGCGGCCGGCGAGCGAAGCGGCAACCATCGCGCCGATTACGATGCCGATGTCCATCACGGACTTCACGTCGTGGCTGATCGGCGCGGCCAGGGCGGCCGCGTTCGGGCCGGTGCTCCACACCGGCCAGCTTGCGACGTCGATGCCCAGCGCGGAGAACGCCTTGGCGCCCCACAGCGCGAACGCCGACGTGATGCCCCAGGGGTGGCCCGACAACGCGAGCGTCACGAAGTTGAGGATCGCCAGCACGACACCACCGGCGAGCAGCGGCCACGGGCCATGCAGCCACGGCGACGCGTTCGGCGCGCGATCCACGTCGCTCACGAGATGGCCGTGACGGCGCTTCTCGATCAGCACGGTCAGCGCGGCGATCGCCGCGAACACCACGAGATTCAGCGCGATCGCCGGACCGACGCCGAGCGTCTTCACGAGCGAGATCGGCTGGAGATGCGGCAGCGCGGACCAGAACGGCATGTGCGCGGTGCCGACCACCGAGCCGACGATAAACGCGATCAGCGTGACCACCATCCGCGTGCTGCCGCCGCCGACGGTGTACAGCGTGCCGGACGCACAGCCGCCGCCGAGCTGCATGCCAACGCCGAAAATGAACGCGCCTATCACGACCGAGGTGCCGGGGGGCGACACTTCGCCGACAACCGCATGACCGAACAGCGTGCCGGCAGACAGCGCGGGGAAGAACAGCAGCACGCCGATTGCGAGCATCAGCATCTGCGCGCGCAGGCCGGCGCCGCGGCCGTCGGCGATGAAGACCCGCCATGCGGACGTGAAGCCGAACGCGGCGTGATAGAGCGTGACGCCAAGCAGCGCGCCGAGGACGTACAGCGCGGCCTGCGTCACGCTGACGGTCTGCGCGAGATAGACGGCACCGATCACGACGAGCGCAAGCGCGACGGCGAGCGGCTTCGGATTGATGTTGACGAGACGGCGGGGCGCGCCGCCGAACGGCGTGGATAGATCGGACATGATGAGCGGAGACGGACGCGCCCATCGCGTGCGCACAGCACACCGCTGGCGGGTCAACCGGGCGGTCGCTGCGCGGGCGAAAAGCCGCGACAAATCGTTTTAGAAGAAGTCCGTGAGTATACCGAAATGTCACGTTGCGGCCGGCGCACGCCACGGCGCCGCGTTCCTCGACGGCGCAACCGCGCGCGCCGCCCCATGAGCCTGAGAAGCTTGCTGCACGGGGCCTGGCGAGAATCGACGCCATTTCTGGCGGTCGCTTAATAACCCGTTGTCATAGCGACATTTCGAATCTGCCTTAAAACAGCCATGTTTCAGGGCCGATTTTTCAGAGGCAATTCCCTCCTCTTCCCCGGAAGCCGTCGTTTATTCGAGCGGCGCAACCGAAGCGCCTGCAATGCGATGGCGTTCCAGTGCCTGCGCGACGAACCCGCTGCGTTTCATCTCTTCGACAAACTCGCGTAATTCCTCGGCCGCCCGTTCTCCCCGGCTCTTTGCGACGCCCATTGCCTGCCGGATCACCATGAAACGCTCGTCGAGCAAGCGCAGTCCGCTGGTTTTCGCGGCATCGGCTTCGAGTTGCTGCCTGACGCCGGCGGCCACTTCAAGCGTTTGTTCGAGGAAGGTTTGGACCACCGTGGGCGAAGTCGGCGCACGCACGATCTGCGCGGCTTTCAGTTCCCGCGTGAGGAACAGGTCGTAGGCGCTGCCCTTGCCGACCGCCACCCGGTTATGCGGATAATCGACATCGGCATTGGAGCGGATCGGCGAAGCCTCGCGTACGAGATAGACCCCTTCAATCAGCACGTACGGCGCGGTAAACGCAATGGTTTCGCCGCGCTTCGGGTCCACGGCGAAAAAGCCGAAGTCCGCGCGCTCGTCGCTGACGGCCTCCACGGACTTGCCCGCCGCGTCGAACACGACGAGTTCGAGCGGCACACCGAGGCGTTGCGCGAACGCGCGCGCGAGATCGACCGATACGCCGGCCGGCTCGCCCGACTGCGGACTCAGGTTGGCGAGAATCGGATTGCCGAGATTGATGGACGCACGCAGCGTTCCGGTGGGCGCGAATGCCTTGACGATGGCGGAATCGATATTCATAAGGTCGTGGCGGATTGAACCGTGTGTTGATCCTCCGGCGCCGAGCCGAGGATTTCCTGGATGCTCGCCAGAGCCTCCAGCGTATGCAAAAGGTGCTGGCGTAATGCTTCGGATGCCTCTTCGTTGCGCTCGCGCTCCAGCAGTTCGAGCACGTGCAGATGCTGCCTGGCATGCTCCACATAGCGCTTGCGATGCTGCATCGAACGGTACGAGATCAGCCGGCGCACCCGGTTGACACGGCGAATGGTGTCGATAAAAAAACTGTTGCCCGACGCCTCGACGAGCGATTCGTGAAAGCGCACGCCGCGCTCGTGCAACTGATCGGCGGTATCGGTTTCGATGCCGCCCGCGAGCAGATGCTTTTCGACCTCGCGGCAACGTTCGAGCACCTTGCGCTCGAGCCGGTAGCCGGGTTCGAGCAGCGCCGCCGGCTCCAGCGCGAGACGCAGCCGGTAAGACTTGAGCAGGCTGTCGGGCGTCGTGAGCATGGGCGAGAATTCCCAGCCGTAACCGGGCTTGCGCTCTGCCCAGCCCTCCTGCGCAATCCGGTTCAATAGCGCGCTCAATTGCGCGCCCGTGAGACCGTAGCGCGTGCGGATCATCTGCTCGGATACAACGTCCGGCAGTTCCCCTTTGAGGCGATCGTCGGCGATCTGGAAATAGACGCTCGTCACGATGCCGGTCCCGGCGAGACCCAGTTCGCTGACCACGTCGGCCAAGGGATCGACGAGCGGCCGCGCCACGAAGAAGCCGCGATTTTTCTCGCGCGTCAGCACGCCCTTCTCGTGCAGCAGCGCGAGCGCTTCGTTCACGGGCGAGCGCGACACGCGAAGCCGGTCGGCCAGCATCTGCGCGGGCAGATGCGCGCCGGCTTCGAGCCCTTCGTTGCTGATCAGTTCGAGTATCTGGGTGGCAATGGAGCGGTCGATCATCTCAGTCGGTCAGGTTCGCCGCGCGGGAGCTCAGTCTGCGCCCCTGCCGCGCGCGAGGTTGTTTTGCAGGATCAGCGGAATTACGCCGCCCGAACGCAGCAGCCTGCATTCGAGGCGCGTCTCCACGGCCGCGCGCACGTCGATCGCCTCGACGCGGCCGTCGGCACGCACGATACGCACGGGCACCGTGCAGCGCGGCGTGATCGTGGCGGCGTCCGCTGCGACTTCGAGCATATCACCCGGCCCGAGCGCGAGGGTGTCCGGATGGATGCCGGGCGCGAAACGCAGCGGCAGGATGCCCATGCCGATCAGATTCGAGCGATGGATGCGCTCGAAGCTCGCGGCCAGCACCGCGCGAATACCCAGGAGCCGCTGCCCCTTTGCGGCCCAGTCGCGCGACGAGCCCGTGCCGTAGCGTTCACCCGCGACGAGCACGACGGCATCGCCCGCGTCCGCATAGCGCCTGGCGGCCTCATGAATCGGCAGCACTTCGCCGCTCGGCACGTGCAGCGTGTGAGCAACCGGCATGCCGGGCTTGAGCCGGTTCACCAGCGTCTTGCTGTAGAACGCCGCACGCATCATCACTTCCCAGTTGCCGCGGCGCGAGGCGAACACGTTCAGGTCGTTGCGGTCGTCGCCGCGCGAGACGAGAAAATCGGCGACGAAGCTGTCTTTCGGAATCGCGCTCGCCGGCGAGATGTGGTCGGTCGTGATGTCGTCGCCGAGCACGAGCAACGGATACGCGCGATAGTGGCCGAGCTGGCTGCCCTGATCGATGGCCGCGAACGGCGGCCGGCGTAAAGCCGTCGACGCCGGATTCCACGGAAAGCGCGCGCCCGATGGCGCTTCGAGTTCGTGCCATGCCGGATTGCGGCTCGCCACGGCAAACGCGCGGGGGTAGTCCTCGGGGTCGGCCGCCTGCTCGACGAGCGCGGCCACCTCCTCGCGCGTCGGCCACAGATCGCGCAGCAGGACCGGCGTACCGTCGGCCGCGCATTGCACGGGCTCGCGGCTCAGGTCGGTTTCGGCATTGCCCGCAAGGGCGAACGCGACCACGAGCGGCGGCGACATGATGAAGCCGAGATCGAGATCGGGGTGAATGCGTCCCGCGAAATTGCGGTTGCCCGAGAGCACGGCGACGGGATAGATGCGGCCTTCGGCCTGCGACGCGCGCACGCTTTCGGTGAGCGGCCCCGAGTTGCCGATGCAGGTCGTGCAGCCATAGCCGACGATGTCGAAGCCCACGGCGGAAAGATCGTCGATCAGACCGGCACGTTCCAGATACGCAGCGGCGGCCGGCGATCCGGGTGCCAATGAGGTCTTGATCCACGCCGGCACCGCAAGGCCTTTCGCGCGTGCCTTGCGCGCCACGAGCCCGGCGGCGATCAGCAAGGCGGGATCGGACGTGTTCGTGCAACTCGTGATCGCCGCGATCGCCACGGGGTGACGCGGCATCGGCTCGTGCGGCGCTTTCGATCCGCCTTCCGGCTTGAAGCCGAGCTTCGCGAGCGCGGCGGGCAATGCCGAGTAATCGAGCAGATCCTGCGGGCGGCGCGGGCCGGCCACGTGCATGCCGATGCTGGCGAGATCGATGTCGATCGTGCGCGTGTAGCGCGGCGCGGCCTCGGGATCGAACCACAGGCCGGCCGCGCGCGTGAACGCCTCGACCAGTTGCATGGCTTGCGCTGTGCGATGCGTCGCGTGCAGGTATTCGAGCGTACGTGCGTCCACGGGGAAAAAGCCCGTCGATGCGCCGTACTCCGGCGCCATGTTCGCCACGACCGAGCGTTCGCCCGCGCCGAGCGTCGACACGCCCAGCCCGAAGAACTCGACGAACTCGCCCGAGACGCCGATCGCGCGCAGCCGCTGCGTGACCGTCAGCGCGAGATCGGTGGCGAGCACGCCCGGCCGCAGCGCGCCCGTGAGACGCACGCCGATCACATCGGGAATGCGCTGCATTACCGGCATGCCGAACATCACCGTCTGCGCTTCGAGGCCGCCCACGCCCCAGCCGAGCACGCCGATGCCGTTGATCATCGGCGTATGGCTGTCCGTGCCGATCAGCGTGTCGGGCACGGCCCACGGCTCGCCGTCGCGCGTGACGCGCGTCACCACCGTCGCGAGCTGCTCCAGGTTGATCGTATGCATGATCCCCGTGCCCGGCGGATGGATGCGCACGCCCGTCAAGGCCTGCGAAGCCCAGCGCAGAAAGCGGTAACGCTCCGCGTTGCGGCGCAGTTCGAGCGCGAGATTCCGCGGCGCGGCGTCGGGCTTGCCGAAGTACTCGACCGCGAGCGAATGATCGACCGACGAATCGACCGGCAACACGGGATTGAGCGCGGCGGGGTCCGCGCCCGCCTCGGCCAGCGCGTCGCGCATCGCCGCGATGTCGACCAGCGCGGGCGTGCTCGTCGTGTCGTGCATCAGCACGCGGTTGGGCTGGAACGCGATTTCGTGCTCGCTGGTGGCGCGCTCGCGCCACGCGAGGATCGCGGCGACCGCCTGAGCGCGCTCTTCGCCATCCGTATTACGAATCACGTTTTCGAGCAGCAGGCGCAGCACGACGGGCAGTTCGCGCAGCTGCGCGCCGAACATGCCGGGCAGATCGACGAAACGCAAGCTCGCGCCGCCCGCGTCGAGATGGGAGATGAGAGGGGTGTCGGTGTTTTCCATAACTGTATTTTTGCACTTCATATAGTCAAAATGCAATCCAGTGGAAACCCGCAATACGAGGCACACCGTTTTGAAACAAAAGACCCCCCTGTTTGCTTATGTCGGTTCGCGCACGACGCGCGAGCGCAACGCCCGCGGCGACGGCATCAGCGTCTATCAGGTCGAGACGCAGACCGGCGCGCTGACGCTCGTGCAGCTCGTCAAGGACCTGGTGAACCCGTCGTTCCTTGCGCTGAGCCGGAACGGCGAGCATCTCTACAGCGTGCATGGCGACATGAGCGACATCAGCGCGTTCAGCGTGGACAAGGCGAGCGGCAAGCTCACGTTCCTCAATCGCCAGAGCACCGAAGGCAACAATCCCGTGCATCTCGCAATCGATCCGGGCGGCCGCTACGTGGTCGTGTCCAATCACATCGGCGCGAGCCTCGCGGTGCTGCCCATCGCCGCCGACGGCTCGCTCGAACCGCTCACACAGCTCGTGCAGCTGGACGGCCCCATCGGTCCGCATCGCATCGAACAGAAGCAGGCGAAACCGCACTTCAATCCGTTCGCGCCGGACGGGCGCTTCGTGATCGTTCCGGACAAGGGACTCGACCGCACATTCTCGTTCCGCTTCGAAAACGGCCGGCTCACGCCCGCCGCGACACCCTTCGTCGCGGCTCGCGAGGGCGCGGGGCCGCGCCATATCGCGTTCCATCCGGATGGCCGCCATGCGTGGGTCGTCAACGAACTCGATTCGACGGTTACGGCGTATGGCTACGATGCGGCCAACGGCTCGCTCACGCCGCGGCAGGTGCTGTCGAGTCTGCCGGATACCTGCACGGGCAATAGCCGCGCGGCGGAAATCGAAGTCGATCCCACGGGCCGCTTCGTCTATGCGTCGAACCGCGGTGACGACAGCATTGCCGTGTTCGGCATTGATGCGTCGAATGGCCGGCTGCGCTTTCTGCATGCCGTCCCCACGCAAGGCAAGACGCCCCGCTTCATGACGGCCACACCCGATGGCCGCTTCATGTACGTGCTCAACGAGGACAGCGACACCATCGTCGTGTTCTCCGTCGATGCGTACTCAGGCGGCCTCGCGCCGACCGGCTTCGTTGCCTCGTCGGGCAGCCCGGTCTGCCTGGTGTTCTCGCCGCCCCACGCCTGACACACCTTTCCGATTCACGCGAAGCCTGGCGGACTCGGCCGCCAGCGGAGAAAGCCATGACAGCCAGCCCCGCAATCGACGAACACGCACTCGTACGCAAGATCACGTGGCGCATCATCCCGTTCGTTTTCATCCTCTACATCATTTCCTACATCGACCGCGCGAACATCGGCTACGCGGCATTGCAGATGAATCACGAGCTGGCGCTGACGGGCGAGGCATTCGGCTTCGCCTCGGGCATCTTCTTCATCGGCTACTTCCTGTTCGAAGTGCCGAGCAACGTCATGCTCAACCGGTTCGGCGCGCGTGTCTGGATTGCCCGCATCCTCGTGACCTGGGGCATGGTGTCCGTGGGTTCCGCGTTCGTGCAGAACGCCACGCAGCTTTATGTGCTGCGCTTTCTGCTCGGCGTGGCCGAGGCGGGATTTTTCCCCGGCATCATCGTCTATCTCACGTACTGGTTCCGGGCCAGGGAGCTCGCGACGACGGTCGCGCTCTTCACGGCCGCCATTCCGGTCTCGTACATCATCGGCGCACCGCTCAGCACATGGGTGATGGACCACGCGCAGTGGCTGAACTGGAGCGGCTGGCGCTGGATGCTCGTGCTCGAAGGCGCGCCCGCGCTGATCGGCGGCGTTCTGTGCTTCTTCTATCTGACCGACCGGCCCGCCGACGCGAAGTGGCTCAAGCCTCACGAGCGCGAATGGCTGCAGGGCGAACTCGCCAACGATCGAAAGGCCCGCCCTCACGCAAAACATTTCGGCTCGCTCAAGGCGATGACCAATCCGAAGGTGCTTTACCTGTCGTTCATCTACTTCGTCTATCAATGCGGCAGCCTCGGCGTCGGCTACTGGATGCCCCAGATCATCAAGGGATTCTCCAGAACGCTGAGCCACACGCAGATCGGCCTCATCGCCATGATTCCGTACCTTGCCGCGACGATCGCCATGGTGCTGTGGTCCAGAAGCTCGGATCGCCGCAACGAACGACGCCTGCATTCGGCGATCCCGCTCGGCGTTGCGGCGCTCGCCCTGCTGGGTGCGGGCCTCGCGACGAATCCCTATGTATCGATCGTGATGATCAGCCTGAGTCTCGCCGGACTCTACGCGTTCAAATCGCCGTTCTGGGCCCTGCCCACACTGTTCCTCAGCCGGTCTACGGCCGCGGTCTCCATTGCCGTCATCAATTCGGTGGGCAATCTGGGCGGCTTCGTTGGCCCCTTCGCCATTGGATTCATCAAGGGCACAGGAAAGAGTGCAACGCCGGGCCTGCTGTTTCTCTCGGCGCTGCTGGTCGCGTCGTTCCTGATGGCGTATTTCATTCGCATCGACGAACCCGGCACAGACGACGCGACCGGCGCGGTCCCGAATCACAGCCATTGAGTTTCCCTCGGCTAACCAGCGCGTCTGGTTCCCGGCTATTTTTGACCCGAAGACCCTTGCGAGAAATAAATCATGAATAACGCACCGAAAGCACGTCTTTTCTGCACCGCCGTCGCATTTGCGAGCCTCGTCGCCATATCGCCCGCACGGGCCGACGATAGCCCGACCATCTCGATCATGGTCGGCGGCATCTCGAAGTTCATCTACCTGCCCGCGAAGCTCGCCGATCAGCTCGGCTACTTCAAGGACGAGAAACTGAACGTCGAACTGCTGTCGCAACCGGCCGGCGTCGATGCCGAAAACGAACTGCTGTCAGGCTCCGTTCAGGCCGTCGCCAGCGCCTACGACCATACGATCGACCTGCAGAGCAAGGGCAAGGAAGTGCGATCCATCGCAACGTTCCTTCAGGTGCCGGGAGAAGTCGAAGTCGTATCGAAGGCGTCGCCGATGAAAAGCATGGCCGACGCGAAAGGCAAGACCCTGGGTGTGACGGGCCTGGGCTCGTCGACCGACTTTCTTACGCAGTACATGGCGCTCAAATACCGCATTACGTCGAAGGAGTATTCGACGCTGCCGGTTGGCGCGGACAATTCGTTCATCGCCGCCATTCAACAGCGGCGTATCGATGCGGGCATGACGACCGAGCCGACCGTGTCGAGACTGCTTCAGAAGGGCGATGCGTCGGTCATGGTCGACATGCGAACCGTCGAGGGAACGCAGAAGGCGCTCGGCGGCATCTACCCCTTTACGGGGCTATACGTTAACGCCGACTGGCTGGCATCGCACAAGCAGCAGGCGGCGGGTCTCGCGCGCGCGATCGCCCGAACCATGGTCTATATCCATACGCACTCGCCCGAAGAAATCGCCGACAAAATGCCGAAGGATTACTACGGCGGCGATAAGGCGCTCTACGTGCAGGCCCTGAAGTCGACCATGGCGATGTACACGCCCGATGGAAAGATGCCTGCGGGCGGGCCGGAAAATGTTCTCAAGATTCTGTCGACGATCAATCCGGCGATCAAAGGCAAGCATATCGATCTCAACCGGACTTATACGAACGAGTTTGTCTCGGCGGCGAAGGGATCGTGATTGGTCTTTCTCCCGGCGACGGTTGGATGCCGTGCCGGGAGTATTTTCGTGGGGGTATGGATAAACTCAGCTTCCTTAGCTGACGCATTTGATACCCAGCCCGCCCTCGAACTGAAGTCCAAGGCAACGTTTTCTACGATTCGTTGCAAGATCACGCGGCCGATTCATAGAAACCGACCGATCGGCATAACCTGTGCTGCGTGGACCAGTCACGTTGATGGCGAGGGCTACCATTGCAGGACTGCTATGCCTTGAGCCAGTCTATCAGGACCGAAATCATCGAAGTATCTTTCACGCCTTCGCAATAGATTTGCCCGTGCGGAGACTCTGAAGCCGGTTGATTGGTGCATTCTGTCACTTTGTATTGTCAACTTGATGGACAATGAGAATACAAATAGAACACGCGCTCATTGCAGACGGTGGCCGGCATGAAATACAGCGAGGTAATCGTGCTTGGCGGGCTGCTGCAGGATCAGGCCTCGCAAACCAAAAGCCATGAATGATTCCTGCCGTTACTTCTCGATGGTCGCACGACATACAAAGGGCATACAGAGGTCGTGCTTGTCCTGCAGGTGCAAAAGCTCTAGTGACCGGCGAGCGTGAATGCGTAGTAGAGCCCGACGAAGGCGGCGATCCAGATAAGCGCGATGACGAACAGCGGCGTGCGTCGGCGCTTCTCGGTCTGATCGATGACGCTCTGTAGCAGGTTGGGTTTGCGAGCGGTCTTTTGCTTGTACTCGTTGCGATATCAGTCACGATCTTCGAATGCCATGTCTTTCCCCGGGTTGGCGAAGCGGCGATTCTATCAACGTGATATTGCGCGGGCGGGCGTCTAGCGTCAGGAGCGTCCGGGCGTCAATCGGAGCTAGTGGTACGGTTGTTGGGGCGGTACTGCTTGTGGCGGTTATCGCGCGGCTCGGCGTTGCGAGATCAGCAAGGCTTGGGGGGCGGACCGCTGTTCGGGGACGCCGTGGGTGTTTGCATCTAACAGGCGTTAACAAAATGAGTTCTTCAGTTTTCGCCAACAGATGATGCAGCAGGCGATTTTCATGAAGGCTTCGTGGATAAACGCAAGGCGTTCGAAGCGGATGCGCAGTCGTCGAAAGTTGTGAAG